>JAGHDO010000001.1 GCA_021159885.1 Synergistota bacterium
TACCAAGAAATTATATGGAAAGGGTTGTTAAGGAGACCCTTGAAAAGCTTCTTAAGGATAGAGATGATGTCTGCAAGTGTGAGGAGTGCATAGCTGATATGATGGCATATGCTTTAAACAGGCTTCCTCCAAAGTATATCGTTACGGATCGTGGATATATATTCTCCAAACTTAATGAGATAGAGGCGCAGTTTCAAGTTGACGTTCTTGAAGCTGTTTTAGAGGCTATAAAAGTAATATCGAAGAACCCAAGGCATTCGGTTGGCGAGAGCAAGAAGCAGTGATTACGATGTTAAGGGGAAGGAGAGCGTGGGTGGGAGTTGATCTTGGCACAGTGGGAATAAAGTTCGCGGTTCTGAATGGGAGTAAGCTCGAGAAATGGGGAGCAGGAACTTTCTCTCGGGGAGCTATAGCCGCTGGAGTTATTAGGAACCTTGATGAGGTTTCAAGAACCCTCAGGGAGATGGCAGATAAGCATGGATTTAAGGGATGTAGGGTGGTTGCCTGTGGAGGGGGACGTGAGGTTATAATCAGGATGATACAGCTTCCCAAGATGGAAAAAAGGGAGTTTTCCAAGTTCCTTTCGTGGGAAATAGAGAGACATCTGCCATTTTCCGTTGATGATGCGGTCTACGACTATGAGCTTTCTCGTAGCTTCTTTGATGAAGAGGGAGAGAAAGTAGAGGTCATTTTAGTGGCAATGAGGCGCACTACATCGAGGCAGATTTACGATATCTTCAGAAGCGCAGGACTTAATCTTGAGGCTATAGATGCGGTTCCCTTTCCTCTCCTCAGGCTACAGGGGGGGAGTTTGACACGTGGCAGTTTTATGATCCTGGATATAGGAGCTGGAACTACGGATATAGCTGTAGTTCACGAGGGTAAACTTGTTATGTTTAGATCGGTTCTGATTGCTGGAAACATGTTTACATCAGCTATATCTGGATCGGCTAAGGTCTCCTTTGAGGAAGCGGAAAGACTTAAAAGGGAAAAAAGCTTTGATGAGCTTGGGGATTATATAAAACCCCCATTTGATGATCTTTTGGGAGAAATTTCACGATGCTTTGATTATATCATAGGACAGTTCAGAGAAAACATCGTCAGGAAAATTCACATTACGGGGGGAGGATGCGCCATAAGAGGCTTTGATTCGGCGCTTGAAGAGGGACTCGGTATTCCAGTTGAAAGGATCAATCCGCTTGAAGGTTTAGCTTTGGATTCTGTTAAAGAGGAGGAGCTTGAGAGCTTGAAAAATAGGTGGGGCGTAGCTATAGGGTTGGCTTTGAGAGGGGTGTATTAGAGGGAATTGACCAGGTTTAAGGTGAATCTACTGCCTCCAGAGGTACTAAGATTAAAGAGAAGAAATAGGCTTTTTTCTGCGATGAGAATAGGACTCACCGTTTTATGGATAGTGGTGGTCGTTTTTACAGCTTGGCTTTACTATCAGTATACCTCGCAAAAGAGAATAGCGAGCGAGAAAGAGGCGCTTGTTAGCACGCTTCAAAGGCAGCTTAGAAAGGAAAATTTGGTCAAGCTTTTTAAGGAAGCCGAGTTCTTTATTAGGAGAGTGAGAGGATTCACGTCTAACTTGATCCCCGCTTATGAATTTCTCATTTATCTTTCATCCAGCTTGCCTGATGGCGTTAGGATAGAAAAACTCGAAAGCCTTAAGGATGGAAGGGATATTAGAATGATGGGTGTTGCTTCCTCACCAGAGGCACTTGCAAGCCTTATAGATGTTCTTAAAGAGGGAAAGATGGTTCAGGAGATCTCCATTCCTAAGCTCGAAGGGGAAAGGAACGGCATAACACCTTTTGATTTCACGTGTCGTCTGAAGGGATGGTGGTAGAGACGGAAGCCCTTAAAAATTTGTTTTCCAGCTTTTGGGAGAGATTTAAAAGAAGGGACTTTCTCATGATGTGGTCCTTGGGAGCATTGGGATTAATACTTTTTTATCTTTTTCTCACTCTCAGGATAGGTGATGAACTTAAGTCTCTTGAGGAGAGAAGCAGAAGGCTAACTCTTGAGGTTAGAAGGCTCGAAGCTCAAATTGTAAAATCAAAGCAACTTAAAAAAAAGCTTCAAGAGCTTAGTGTGATGGTAAATAGCTATAAAGCTTTCTTACCGAAATCTGAGGACATAGATAAGATCGCCATTCTTCTGGGAAGTTCAGCGAGAAATAGCGGTTTGACCTTTGATAAGCTTGTATTTACTCGCGATAAAAGAGCAAAGAAGTGTATATTTAACATGAGACTCAGTGGTAATTTTTCTTCCTTGCTTGATTTTTTGGACAAGATCTGGCGTGCTCCGTTTCTCATAGGCGTAACTTCGCTAAGGATTAGCGCTTTGAGTGAGCCCTCGCTTCTTAGGGTGGATATAACGCTTGCGACCATAGAGAGGTAAGAGCTATGCGGAAGGGGTATCTTATAGCTTTGATAGGCGTTCTTGTATTTGCAGGGATCTACTTTTACTATATGGGTTTTTTTAACATAAGTTTTATGTTTGGCTCCTCGGGTAAAAAGGTTATTTCCATCAAACCAACGCCCGTTCTTAGAGAAGAAGATGTCAATAGGATCTTAAGGGAGCTTGAGAGCTTTCCTAAAAGCGAGACTCATCTTAGGATGTTGGTAGCGGAGCGGGAGCATTCGGTTAAAGATCCATTTTTCCCCACAGCAGGTGAGGAAACGCCGGAGGAAAAGGTGGAAGTTAAGGTTACTCCTCCGGTCAAAGCGGTTGTGGAGGTTCCTCCTCCTATGAGGCTTGAAGGTATAGTTGAGTCTGGTTCTAAGAGAGTGGCTATTCTTCAAATAGGGAATGAGAGGGGAATAATACTTGGTGAGGGGGAAAGTTGGCGGGGCGTAAAGCTTATCAAAATAGGGAAAAAGAACGCTTTAGTCGTATGGAAAGGTGTCTTTAAGCTTCTTTATCTTCCGGAACAGAGGTGAGCCTTAAAAGATGAGGAAAAAGGGTCTTTTTGTGCTTGCGTTTTTGCTTTTGGTTTGCCTTTCGGTCAGGGGATATGCGCTTGAGAGAAGGATAATGAGTGTCCGGGTTTTTCCGACGAAAACGTGGGTTAAGCTCGTTATTCGTCTCACATCTCCAGCGGTGCCTGTTATAGATTGGTTACCTGGAGATCGGGAAAGAATGGTGCTAACGTTTAAGGGATTCTATTACTCCGCAACCTTACGACGGTTACCCCTTCACAGAAGTGATATATGGGAGGTAAGAGGGGGACAGTTTAAGCCAGGTGAGGCGAGAGTAGTTGTTGAGTTCTTCTCAAGCAGGCTTTATTATCGTTTCGCTTCTAAGGATAAGGGAAAAACGCTTGTTTACTTTTTCTATCCGGTGAAACCTCGTAAGAGGGCTCCGATCCCTTTGGAAAAGAGACTTTTTTACATTCGCAGAATAGATGTCGTTCCCATGGGTGAAAGTCTAAAGGTTGCTATCAGGGGGGATGCTCCTCTCGATCCCAAGGTAAGCTGGATAAAGGGTAAGATTGATCGAATGGTTCTTGATTTTTATGGCTTCGTTTTAAAAACCTCAAGAAGGATTTATAGAATAAACAGGTTCGGAGTAGTTGAGGTTAGGGCTGGTCAGTTTACACCCGAGATAGTTAGAGTTGTTATAGAGCTTAAGCTTGATGAGGTAAACTACAAGCTTCAAAGCGTTCCAGCTGCAAGGAAGGTTTTAATTTACTTCTATCCAAGAGTTCTAGAAAGAAGTCTTGTTAAAAAGCCCGTTTCCTCGCCCACAACCAAGACAAGTTGGGCTAGCAAGGAGATTAATCTTGATTTCAGGGATGTTGATGTCAGAGACATATTTAGGGCGCTTGCCAAAGTTACTGGTGTTAATCTCATATTGGATTCGTCGGTCAGCGGAAAACTTACCGTTAGCTTCAAGAACGTTCCCTTCGCTCAGGCGTTTGACTGGCTTCTGAGGATGACTGGGCTAAGCTATAGAAATCTCGGTAATACGCTGGTTATAGGAAGTGAGGACAGGCTTAAAGAGATGTTCGATAAGAAGATAACCAGGGTTTTTGTGCTTTCAAATGCGTCCGTTGAATCTGTGGTAGGTACCGTTTCCTCCATAACCGGTGTTAAAGATATTATAGTAGATCAAAGAATGAATGCGCTTATAGTTAAGGCTTCCCCCTTGGAAATGAAGAGAGTTGAAAAGGTTATACAATTAATAGACCAGGAAGTTCCTCAAGTTATGGTTGAAGCCAAGCTTGTGGGAATATCCCTGGAAAAGGAAAAGAATCTTGGCTTTTTCTTCTCGAATGTTTCCAAGGGGAAATTCTATAACATAAACATAGCACCTGGTTCTCCGATAACTATAAGCTACAGTAGCGATGAAAGCGCTGCCGCTATGCTTGATGCTACCATAAATGCTTGGATTTCGTCTGGAAAGGCAAAAGTACTTGCAAGCCCGAGCGTAGCGACGCTTAGTGGGTTAAAAGCGGTTATAAATTTGACGCGTGATTATAAGTACTTTAATAGAGTAGAGGAGATAAAAGACAGTGAGAGAACGATCAAGCAGGAATGGAAAACAATTACATATGGGCCAAAGCTTGTTATAACGCCTTATGTGGGTAGAGATAGCAAGATCACGCTTGCTATTGATATAGATGTCAGTATAGTAACAAGATGGATAGAGTATGAAGGTCAAAGGATTCCCGAAATAGGCCATAGGAAGGTTACGACTAAGCTTAGGGTTAGAGATGGACAGCCAATAGTCATAGGAGGACTTATAACTGAGGAGGACATAAAGAATTTGTTTAAGGTTCCACTTCTTGGGGATCTCCCCATAATTGGTCAGCTGTTTAGAAGTCAAACCTCTTCTCGCAAGAGGGAAGAAGTTGTTCTCATAGTGACTCCAAGAATTCTGAAGGAGTAGGTGAGGAAATGGGAATAGGACGTAGAAGAAGGCTTGGGGAGCTTCTCGTTGAGTCGGGTGCTATAACTCAGGCTCAGCTTGAGAGAGCCCTTGAGGAGCAGAGAAGAACCAACGAGCGCTTGGGTAGCATTCTCGTTAAGCAAGGGGCAGTTAGCGATCGCGATATAGCTCTTACGCTTTCGAAACAGCTTGGAATACCACTTATCTCCTTGAAGAGGGTAAAGATAGAGCCAAAGCTTTTAAGCCTCGTTCCCGAGAATATAGCGAGGAGAAATCTCCTTATTCCCGTTGAACTTAAGGATGGCAGGCTCATCGTTGCCATGGCGGATCCCTTGAATGTTTTAGTTCAGGATGAGCTTAGGTTGCTTACCGGATACGATATAGATGTAGTTGTAGCTCCCGCGAGCGAAATAAAGCAGGCTATAGAGCACTACTATGGCATGAGAGGGCGAGCTGAGAGCCTGGCTCGGGAGAGGGAGGAGAGGGAGGAGACGGAGGAAACGGGGGAAAGAGAGGAAGCTATTCCACCTGAGGAAGAAGCTCCTATTATAGGGCTTGTAAACAGTATGATATCCCAGGCTGTGGGAGAACGTGCCAGCGATATTCATATAGAACCTCATGAGGATGAAATAGTGATAAGGTTCAGGGTAGATGGGGTACTGAGACCTGTGATGACTTTTCCTAAGAGTCTTCACTCGCTTTTGACGACGCGAATAAAGGTAATGGCAGGTATGAATATAGCGGAGAAGAGACTTCCACAAGATGGCAGGATTCTAACCTCTGTGGACGGGCGAGATCTCGATCTCAGGGTTTCAACGCTTCCTACCGTATATGGAGAAAAAGTGGTAATGAGAATATTGGATAGAAGTGATATTCTAATAGGACTGGAAAAGCTTGGTCTTCTTGAAGATTCTCTTGAGAAGATTAAGAGGTTGATTTCTACACCATATGGCTTGATTCTGGTTACGGGTCCTACGGGAAGCGGTAAAACCACTACGCTTTACTCTATGTTGAAGGAGCTTAACAGCACTGAGAGAAATATAGTTACCGTTGAAGATCCGGTAGAATATCAGCTTGAAGGGGTAAATCAAGTACAGGTGAATGAGAAAGCTGGATTGACCTTCTCCTCAATTTTGCGCTCGGTCCTGCGTCAAGATCCGGATATAATAATGGTTGGTGAGATAAGAGACACGGAAACTGCTGAAATAGCGATAAGATCTGCTCTCACGGGTCACCTTGTTCTATCGACGCTTCATACTAATGATGCTCCAAGCGCTATAGCGAGATTGATTGACATGGGAGTGGAACCGTATCTTGTTGCTTCCTCTGTAATAGGTGTTATAGCTCAGAGGCTCGCGCGGAGAGTTTGTGAGCACTGTAAAGAAAAGAAGGTAGTAAGCGAGAGCGATATATGGTCTAAGGAAGGGATAGAACCTGGAACTGTGTACTACGCTGGTAAAGGCTGTGAGGAATGTGGTTATACCGGTTATAAAGGAAGGATAGGGATATTCGAGATAATGATTATGAGCGAGGAAGTTCAGCGTCTCACGGTTGATCACGCTCCTGCATCTCAGATAAGAGAGAGGGCAATAAAGGAAGGTATGATAACATTGCGCGAAGATGGAATAAGAAAGATAAAGAGAGGAATAACGACGCCTGACGAGGTTATAAGAGTTACATTTGGAGGTGCTTTGTAATGGGTAGAATGAGAGAGCTCTTGCTCAAGATGGTGGAGCTTGACGCTTCTGATCTTCATCTTGCAAAGGGA
>JAGHDO010000002.1 GCA_021159885.1 Synergistota bacterium
CCTCGTCTGATTTTTTTCTCCAAGCGTCCATTTCCTCTTTCCATCTTTTGAAGTCCTCGTCTGATTTTTTTCTCCATGCATCCATTTCCTCATGCATGGCTTTCCTCATTTCTCTGCATTCTTTCAGAAAGAGTAAAAATTCCTCTTCAAGCTTGTTAATTCTTTTTTCGTGATCTTCAAGTTTTCTCGCGGGTAAAGCCATTTTTGCTTTATACACCTCCGTTCCCTTCCTGCTTCCCTCTAATTATATCATCTTATTAGCTTGCTCATCTCGAAGATAGGAAGCAAGATCGAGATCACTATGAATCCTACGACTCCCCCTAAAGCGAGGATCATAAGAGGTTCGAAGGCACTTGTCATCTTTGACAGTGCTGAGGAAAGCTCTCTATTATAGTTATCCGCTAAGTGTTTTAGGCTTCTTTCAAGCTCCCCGCTTCCCTCGCCCAAGGCTATAAGGTAGACCATGTCAGGAGGGAAGACCCTTTTCTCCCTCAGAGATAAGGCGAGTTTTTTCCCTTCTTTGACCTCTTCTATTGCCTTTTCAATTGCTTCCCTGAAAGTCGAGTTCGTGAAGACCTCTTTCGCTATATCAAGCGCCTTAAGTAAGTTCATCCCGCTCGCTATCATAACAGCGAGCGTTTCACAGAAGAGTGAGAGATTGTAAAGCGTATGTACTCTCTTAAAAAACGGTATTTTAAGCTTGAGCCTATCCAGTCGCTTTTTAAATTTCTCGCTCTTTCCGGAGAATCTCAAAGCTATCAAAGATATCAAGAGGACGGTTAAGATAAGCGTCCCGTGTTCGCTTAAGGCCGATGTTATAAAAAGAAGTATTCTCGTTATCGCTGGCAGGGCCGCTCCGCTTTCGGTGAATATCTTAACTATCTTTGGAACCACGAATGTTAATAAAAAGGAGATAACCCCGACGCCCACGAGAAGCATGATTATAGGATAAACGAGCGCGTTGGTTATCTTTCTTATAACATCTAATTCTCTTTCTCTTAGGCTGGCTATCCTTTCAAACACTTCATCTAAATTACCGCTCTCTTCCCCAACCCTTATGAGCCCTATGGTGCTTTGATCTAAGCTTAGGTGCTCCTCCACGCTTTCTGAAAGCTTTTTACCCCCCGCTATATCCTCCTTTATGGCGAGAAGAGCGCTTTTTAGCTTCTTTGAGGGGGTCTGCTCTATTACTATGGTCAGGGCTTCAAGCAGAGGAATTCCCGCTCTTAAGTGGGCTCCCAATCCATGAGCCAGAAAGATGATGTCTTCCTTGGAGGGGGTTACCTTTCTTTCTTTTCTCGCGCTTTTTCTCGTTTCTTTAAGCTCGACTATGACTAAGCCTTCCTTTTTGAGCTTGCTTAAGGCTTGGTTTCTCCCTTCGGCTTCTACGATTCCCCTTACGCTTTTTCCGCCTCTATCGTATGCCTGATACTCGAAATAAGCCATTACCTTCCCGCTACCCTCATCACTTCAGAAAGCGTCGTTATTCCCCTCAAGATCTTCTGAATTCCGTCCTCCTTAAGCGTTCTCATTCCCTTTTCTATGGCAAGCCTTCTTAAGACGCTCGCGTCCTGCGACCTAACGAGCGCTCTTCTTAAATCCTCGTCGAAATCAAGCTGTTCAAACAGAGCGGTTCTGCCCCAGTAGCCCGTGTCGAGACAGTGAGGACACCCTCTTCCTCTATAAACGGTTGCCGTTTTTTCTAATCCCATTTCCTCAAGCGCTTCCGGGCTTTCTTCATAAGCCTCTCTGCATTTCTCGCATATTTTTCTGACAAGGCGCTGGGCTATGACGCCAATCACCGATGAGGAAACTAAGTATGGTTCTATCCCCATCTCAACAAGCCTCGTTATGGCGCTCGGTGCATCGTTCGTATGAAGCGTTGATAAAACGAGGTGCCCCGTGAGGGCAGCTTGAACCGCTATTTCAGCGGTTTCCCTGTCTCTTATCTCTCCCACCATGATTATGTCCGGGTCATGCCTTAATATGGATCGGAGTCCCGAGGCGAACGTTAGCCCTGCCTTTTCGTTCACCTGTATCTGGCTGATTCCCTCAAGCTCGTATTCAACCGGGTCTTCTATCGTTATTATGTTTACCTCCGGCGTCCTAAGCTCCTGAAGGATGGCATACAGCGTCGTCGTTTTACCGCTTCCCGTTGGTCCCGTTACCAGTATGATGCCGTAAGGCTTGGAGATTAGCTTCCTCAGCTTTTTTATCCCCTCCTCGTCGAGCCCCAGCTCATCTAAGGTTATCAACCCCTGCTTTTTATCAAGAAGCCTAAGCGTAGCTCTTTCTCCGAATTGAGTTGGAAGTATACCCACTCTTATATCTATCTCTCTGTCGGCAAGCTTTATCCCTATTCTTCCATCCTGAGGGATAAAGTGCTCCGCGATGTCGAGCCTTGACATGACCTTTATCCTCGATATAACCGGAGGGTGCAGTTTCTTGGGGAGATTAAGTCTGTCGTATAATATCCCGTCTATCCTGTATCTTATCCTGAGCTCCCTTTCATATGGCTCGAAATGGATGTCCGAGGCTCTTTCCCTTATCGCCTGATATATTATCGAGTTAACGAGCTTTATTATCGGGGCTGAATCTTCCGAGGTGATTATATCTTCTCTTTCAGACAGCTCCTCTAAGGATATCTTTTCCTCCTCCAAGCTTTCGACTTCCTCCAAGGTGCTTCTCGTTGCAGCATCGTAAAGCCAGCTTATGGCGTTTAATATCTCCCTCTCATCCGCTAAAACCGGCTCTATCTCGAGGTTCAGCTCAACCCCTAAGCTTTTGGCGGCTTTCAATCCCTCGAAGGAGCTTATAGCCACCTTGAGGATACCATCTTCTGTCGAAATAGGGCAAATTTTATTCCTTTTTAGGAAATCTATCGAGAACTTGAGGGGAAGAAGCTCCCTCAGCCTCTCATAATCTATCTTTTCAAGAATCTGTGTCAACTTACTTAATCACTCCCTCTTGCTTCTATATGTAGTTTAATAGCGTCTTTTATGTTTTCTATGGCTTCCTCTATTGTTTCTCCCTGCGAATAGCATCCTTGCAAAGATGGACATGTTGCTATGAAAATTCCGTCTTCGTCTCTTTCTATGATTATTTTGAATTTATAAATCATTACTTAATCACTCCCTCTTTCTTAAGCCATTCTTCTATCTTCTTGAGGTTCTTGGGTTCGAGGAGACTTTCCCTCGTTAACTTTTGTAAATCCTTGGGAGAATTTATTATATACGGGGTGATAAAGATAACCAGGTTTATCTTCTCGAGCTGGGTTATCTTTACCCTGAATAGCTCCCCTATTATGGGAATATATCCCAAAAGCGGGGTTCTCCTTTCAACCTTCTTTGTTGCGTTCTTTATCAATCCGCCGAGGACGATCGTTTGTCCGCTTTTAACCAGCGTTGTTGTCTTTATTTCTCTCTTTGAGGTGACGGGGGTTTCGGAGGTTATCGGGCTTATGACATCCTCTATTACCTGGTTTATATCAAGCCTTACGGTATCACCTCCAGCCACATGCGGGGTTACCTTAAGAATTATCCCCACGTTTTTATAGTCGTAAACTTTATTTATGGCGTTTGGGTTCTGCGTCGTGCTTGCTGCTGATTTAAGCTGGGGGATGACCTGCCCTACCTGTAGCGTTGCTTCCTCATTGTCCGTGCATAGGAGGGTCGGCATCGAGAGGACGTTAAGGGCGTTATATTTCCTTAAAAGGTTTACTATCGCGTAAACTATCCCGCTTGCTTTCTTTTCTTTGGCTAAGGCGGTTGCCTCGCTCGGAATCCCTCCCTCTCCGAGCGATATAGACGCTCCGTAAAGCACTCCGCTTTCAAGTATTCCACCGATGGTAGCCCAGTCTACCCCACGATGCTTCAATCTCGTTAAGTTAACCTCTGCTATAAGCATCTTTATGAGAACCTGCTTTCTCGGCTTATCCAAATCCTTTATAAGCGGTAAAAGCATCCTGTATCTCTCGGGAGACGCCATGATTATAAGGGAGTTCGTCTCCTTGTCCGCTGATATTACTATCCTCTCGTGGGGATCTACGCCTTTGAGAAATGTTGATTTCACGATCGCGCTTAGCGTCTTGGCTACATCGGGAGCCTTAGCGTTCACCAGCTTATAGAAGTGGAAGAAGTTCGAGCCCGCTTCGGACGGCTTATCAAGATCGGGAAGGATTCTCTCTATCCTGACGAGCTGAATATGTCTCCCAAGGAGAATAAGAGAATTCGTTCTCTCATCAGCCATTATGACAACGCCCCGGAGGGAAAGCTTTCCCATCGATTTGTCTTGTTTGACTATCATGGATAATTTTCTCGCGAGGGCGCTCGCTCCCGCGTATTTGAGCTTGTATACCACGAGCTTTCTTTCTTCCTCGGGATTGTCCAGAACCTTAAGCGCCCTTACTATTCTTGAAACGACCGAAGATGTATCGGTAACTATGATCGTGTTGGTGGGAGGATATATCCCTATTCTTCCTAAGGGAGAGAGAATGGGTTTGACCATTCCCGCAACGAGCTTCGCGTCCACATAGTTTAGGGGAATAAGCTGAGTTATAAGCTCGTCTCCTGCCTGTACAACCTTTTTCCCCTCCACAAACGCTCCGGATTCTCCTCTTACCTCCCTTATCGGAATTACCTTGACGAACTTCCCCGCTCTAACCGCCGTAAAACCGTTTACTCTTAGAACCGATAGGAAGACCTGATATGCGTCTTTTATCGAAACCGGCTTTGGAGAGATAACCGTTACCTTTCCTCTCACATTCGGGCTCACTATGATGTTTTTCCCCGTTAGCTCTGCTATAAACTTTATAAAGGCGTTTATGTCTATGTCTTTAAAGTCGAACTTTACCCATCCGGCTTTCTTTGCCTTTTCCGCCTCCTTTTTTATCTCGAAAGCAGTGCCCGCAGGCAGGGCAAACGAGCTTATCCCCCATGCGAGGATTATCAAGCCTATACATATGCTTAAGATAACTCTTCTCATAACAGCTTCACCTCATCGGCGTTCAAAAAATCCATATAATCTCCGCTCATCGCCATTGCCAGCATTCCCTTCTTCGTTGCCCTTCTTACTATTCCCTCGTTTAAGTTCAGCGAGGCGATCACCCCCACTATTTTTCTGCCCTTATACTGAGGGAAGAACTCCGTAAACTTCCTGAGGTTCTTTTCGAAAAGATCTATATCCCTGCTTCTGAAGGAGCTTTTCACCTCTACCACGAGCACCGTGCCCTCCTTCGTTATCGCTATTATGTCCACCTCGTAAAAGTCATTGTTGACTTCCTTTATTACTCTCACGCTCTGCTCCACGATCTTTGTTTTTAATCTTTTTTTTACTGCGTAGGGTAGCGCTGGAGCCACTATGTCTTCGACCATCGTGCCCATCTTCTGCGCGAGATGTCCCCACTGCTTCCTCATTTCTTCAATATTCTTTTTAGCCCATTCTTCGAATTTTTGTGAGTTTTCTCTGAGTTCTTTGATGTTTTGCTTAGACCACTCTTTGAATTCCTGCATTTCATTTTTGAATTTTTCGGAGCTTTCTCTTATTTCTTTAATGTTTTGTTTAGACCATTCTTTGAATTCCTGCATTTCATCCTTAAACGCTCTCATTTCATCTTTGAACGCAAGCATCTCGTCTTTAAAAGCCCTCATCTCATCCTTAAAGGCCCTCATCTCATCTTTAAAAAGCCTCATCTCGTTTTTGAATTCTCGCATCTCCCTTTTAAAC
>JAGHDO010000003.1 GCA_021159885.1 Synergistota bacterium
GATGAGGTGGCGGTTTCTCTCTTTCTGTCAGGGAAAATATGCTTTGACGATATATATAAGATTATAAGAAGAGCGCTGTTTCACTTCCCGATAGAGGAGCTCTCATCACCCGAGGATATATATTTCTGGGATGCTGAAACGCGTGGATTTCTTCAGGGGGTTCTGGAATGACCACGATTTTAGCGTTTCTCTTTGTTATCGGTATAGTCGTTTTCTTTCATGAGTTTGGACATTTCCTGATGGCGAGGCTTGAGGGAATAAAAGTTAAGGAATTCGCGATAGGCTTTGGTCCTCCGGTTTTTTCCAAGATAAGGAAAGACACTATATACTCTTTTAGATTGCTTCCCTTGGGGGGCTTCGTAAGGTTATACGGTGAAACTCCAGAAGAGAAGGGAGAAGGTAGTTTTCTTGATAGTTCGGCTTGGTCTCGCCTTAAGGTTATAGCTGCGGGACCGCTCATGAATTTTGTTCTTGCGGTTTTAATGTTCTTCTTAATATTTACAGTTAGAGGGTATCCTGATCTTGCAACTTGCAGAATTGGAACGGTTATAGCGGGTGCACCGGCTGAAAAAGCGGGGCTTAAGCCGGGAGATGAGATAGTTATGATAGGTAGTGTTAAGGTCACCCGCTGGGAGGAACTCGCGAAAATAATACACGCAAGCGCTGGAAAAAGACTGAAACTCCTCGTTCTGAGGGACGGTAGGGAAATAACGGTGGATGTGGTTCCAGAGTATAATCCAAAGCTTAAAGTAGGATTAATAGGAATAACACCATGGGTTGAAAGGTTTAATCCTATAGGGGCTTTATATTACTCTACGAAGTATACGCTTGGGGTTAGTTATCTTATGCTTGTTGCTATTGGAAGAATGATATTGAGAAAGGAAAAGCTGGACATAAGAGGACCGGTTGCGGTAGCTCAGCTTGCAGGACAGGCTGCTAAAGGCGGATGGGTCAGCTTATGTTCTTTCACTGGGCTGATAAGCGTGAATCTCGCTTTTATAAATCTATTCCCTCTACCTGCTCTGGATGGAGGAAGGCTGATTTTTATCCTTTTCGAGATAATATTTAGAAGACGATTAAACCCGAAATATGAAAGCACGATACACTATATAGGTTTTCTTATTCTCATAACGCTTATGATATTAATAACCTATCATGATATAGTTAGTATGAGGTGAGGAGGAAGTTGCCGAGCTCAAGAACCATATATCTTGGAGGAGTTTCTATCGGTGGAGGGGCTCCCATACGTGTTCAAAGCATGTTAAGATACTCTTTAATGAACCTTGAGAAATGTCTTTCGGAAGCCCGCTCTCTCATCAATGCGGGTTGCGAGATTTTAAGGGTTGCTCTTTATTCTGAGGATCAACTTGAGAAGCTCAGCCAGCTTAAGAAATCCTTGGAGATTCCAATCGTTGCAGATGTGCACTATGTTCCTGATTTGGCGGTTAAAGCGCTGCTCTGGGGTGCTGATGGCGTTAGGATAAATCCTGGAAATATGGTGAGGCGTGAGTTTTTCAAGGAAATTGCCAAAGTTGCTTCCGATTTAGGGAAAGTTGTGAGGGTAGGGGTGAACCTCGGAAGCGTTTCTGAGGAAGATTTAAGCAAATATAAAGACCCTGCGTGGGCTATGGTAAATATGGCTTTGGATAGCGTGGAGCTCCTTGAAAGCGGGGGGTTAAGAGGAATAAAAATATCTCTTAAGGCTTCAGATGTCGAAACTACAGTAAAGGCTTATAGGATAATAGCGCAGACTACAGATTATCCTCTTCACATAGGTATAACTGAGGCGGGTCCACTTTGGGAAGGAGCAATAAAATCCGCAGTTGGACTTGGTATCCTTTTATCAGAAGGGATAGGCGATACGGTAAGGGTTTCTTTAACAGGAGACCCGGTTAAAGAAGTGGAGGTAGCTTATGAAATACTGAAAGCGCTGAATTTAAGAAAAAGAGGTGTTGAGATAATTTCCTGTCCAAGATGCGGAAGATGTGAAATAGATCTTGAGAGCTTGGTTGAGGAGGTAAGGAAGAGAACAAGATCTATAACGAAACCCATAAGAATTGCGGTAATGGGGTGTATTGTTAACGGTCCTGGAGAGGCTCGAAATGCAGATATAGGCATAGCTGGTGGGAAGAAAAAGGGGGTGATCTTTAGGAAAGGCAGAGTAATCGAGAGGGTGGAAGAGCCATTTCTAATAGATAGGTTATTAGAACTTATAAAGGAGGAGGTAGATAGTAATGAGAATGAGCATGATGTTCATTCCGACTTTGAGGGAGGATCCCGCTGAGGCTGAAACCGTAAGCCACAAGCTAATGCTCCGTGCGGGAATGATAAGAAAAGTAGCAGCGGGCATATATAATTTTCTCCCGCTTGGCTATAGAGTTATAAGAAAGATAGAGCAGATAATAAGGGAAGAGTTAGATGCCAAGGGAAGTCAGGAGCTCTTTATGCCTGCCCTTCAGCCTGCTGAGCTTTGGAAAACGAGCGGAAGATGGGATATCTATGGTCCGGAGCTCATGAGATTAACCGATAGAAACGGAAGGGAATTTTGTTTAGGCCCCACGCATGAGGAAGTAATAACGACGCTTGTCAAGGAAAATGTTCGCTCTTACAGGGAGCTACCGTTGCTTCTCTATCAGATTCAGACGAAATTCAGAGATGAAATAAGGCCTCGGTTTGGCGTTATGAGAGCAAAAGAGTTTTTAATGAAAGATTTATATAGCTTTGATAGGGATGAAGAAGGCATGAATAGGTCTTACGATGCGATGTATGATGCTTATTGCAGGATATTTAAGAGATGTGGGCTTGCTTTTAAGATCGTGGATGCTGATCCTGGAGCTATAGGTGGAACGGGCTCTCAAGAGTTCATGGTTCTTGCCAAGACGGGTGAGGAGGAAATAGTTTACTGTGATAACTGCGATTATGCGGCAAATAGCAATCAGGCTTCGAGCATAGTTCCGGATATTGATTTCTCCGCGAACGAGGAGGAAAAGGAGCTCAAGAAAGTTCACACTCCTGGAACTAAGACCATAGAAGAAGTGGCAGATTTTCTTGGTGTTGAAAAGAGAAGAACTATAAAGACTTTGTTCTATGAAGCTATTTATAGTAAAGACGAATGGGAGATTGTTGCTGCTTTAGTCCGTGGAGATTACGATGTGAACGAAACGAAGCTAAAGAACTACTTAGGTTGTTTATATCTTAATCTTGCGCGTGAGGAAGAAATTAGCAAAGTTTGTGGTGGAAAAATTGGCTTTGTGGGTCCCGTGAATCTCAGGGGGGTTCGTATCATAATAGATCCTACGGTTGAGAGGCTTAAGAATGCTGTGGCTGGAGCAGGAGAAGAAGATTATCACTTCGTTAACGTAAATCCGGGCAGAGATTTCGATGTTAAGGAAGTGGTTGATATAAGGTTAGTTAAACCGGGCGACAAATGTGTCAGATGTGGTTCTGAGCTAAAATCCACAAGAGGTATCGAGGTGGGACATATATTTAAGCTGGGGTTAAAGTATAGCAAGGCAATGGAAGCTAAATTCGTGGATAGAGATGGTAAGGAAAAGTACTACTATATGGGTTGTTATGGGATAGGCGTTGGGAGAACGATGGCTGCTGCCATAGAGCAGAATCATGACGAAGATGGAATTATATGGCCTATGTCTATAGCTCCCTATCATGTCATTGTCCTTCCAGTTGAATATAGCAATGAAAATCAGATGAAAGTAGCTAATGAGATTTATAATTCCTTAAAGGATCGTGGTGTGGAAGTTGTTATAGATGACAGGGATGAGAGTCCTGGAGTTAAGTTTAAAGATGCTGATTTGATAGGTTTCCCCTTGAGAGTCACCGTTGGAGAGGCTCTTAATGATGGTATGGTTGAGTTAAAATGGAGGAGAACCAAAGAAGTAAAGTTATATCCGGTGGAGGAAATCGTAGATATTGTAGTTAAGGAGATAGAATATCAGCTTAGCGCTCTAATGCCTTAGAAGGTGAGCCTTTTATGAGGATAGAGGATATTCTTCCCGTTGCGAGGGGGAAAGTTCCTGCAGATCTTCTTCTAAAGAATGCTAAGGTGGTTAACGTCTTCTCGGGAGAGATTGAGAAAACTAACGTTGCTATTTTCCGAAAAAGGATAGCGGGGCTTGGAAAGGGGTATACCGAGGGGAAAAGAGTTATAGATCTGAAGGGATCGTATCTCGTTCCTGGTTTGATAGATGCTCACGTTCATATAGAGAGTTCGATGGTGGATCCGGTTCAGTTCGCGAGAGCGGTTCTAATCAGAGGAACTACCACTGTAATTGCTGATCCGCATGAGATAGCAAATGTCGCTGGGTTAAAGGGGGTGGAGTACATATTAAATTATACGGAAGGGATACCGCTTAACATATATGTCATGATTCCCTCGTGCGTGCCGGCAACCTCAATGGAAGGCAGTGGGGCAGAAATCAGCGTCGTGGATATGATAGGCTTCGTTGAGAAACATCCCCGTGTTCTGGGGCTTGGTGAGGTTATGAACTTCCCTGGCGTTATAGAGGGCGAAAGGGACGTTATAGCCAAAATAGAGCTTTTAAGGCATAAATATAAAAAGATAGATGGCCACTGTCCTTCCTTAAGTGGGAAGGATTTGAACGCTTATATATGTGCTTTTATAAGATCGGATCACGAGTGTGCTACTCTTGAGGAGGCGAGGGAGAAACTTGCAAGAGGTATGCAGATATTAATAAGGGAGGGTAGCGCAGCTCGCAACCTGGATGATTTAATACCTCTCTTTAATGAAATGAACCATTATTTTATTTCATTTTGCACCGATGATAAGCATCCGGATGATATTCTTGAGGAGGGACATATAGATTATATGGTTAGAAGATCTATACAAAGAGGAGTCCCGCCAGTTATGGCAATAAGGGCTGCCACTATAAATACTGCGAGGCACTACAATCTCAGGAGCATGGGGGCTATAGCACCGGGATACAAAGCAGATATGGTCGTCGTTGACGATTTATATGATTTTAAACCAAGAATAGTGATAAAGGATGCTGTTTTGGTAGCAGAGGATGGAGAGCTCAAAGTGGATATAGTAGGGGCTCCCTGTTCCTCATTTGCGGTTGAAGCTTCCTTTAAATGTCCCCTGATTTCTCAGGATGATTTATTAGTAAAAGCCAATGGAGAAAGAATTCGAGTTATAGGCTTAAAAAGCAGAAGCATATATACCGAGGGGCGTGTGGAAAAGGTTGAAGCTAAGGGAGATGGTTTCCTTCTGCCTGATGTTGAGAGAGACCTTCTTGAGATAGCGATAATAAATAGGCATAAGCCACAGAAAATAATATCTAAGGGCTTTCTCAAAGGGCTTGGGCTTAAAAGGGGTGCTATAGCTACCTCTGTTGGTCACGATTCTCATAACCTGTGCGTGGTCGGTGCTGATCTTAATGATATGGTTCTTGCAGCCAACGAGGTGATATCTATTGGAGGAGGCTTAGTTGTCGTAAGCGGTGGAAAAGTCTTGGGGAAACTTCCCCTTCCCATAGGAGGATTGATGTCCGTTAAGAGCATGGAAACGGTGGCAAGGGAGGTAAGAAATCTCAAGAGGATAACTAAGGAGCTTGGCTCAAAGCTCGATGATCCATTTATGACTCTTTCCTTTGTTCAGCTTCCCGTTATACCAGAGATAAGGATAACGGATCGAGGAATAGTGGATGTAAGAAGCTTTTCCTTTGTTCCTCTTTTTCTCTAAACCTTCTCTATTCGTGAGCCGATAAATAATTGAGGAAAACTTAAATAATACTATTCCCAGGGAAGGGGAGGGGAAAAGCATGGAGGCTTTAAGCGTATCCTCGCTGAGAGCATCTCTGAGGTATGAGGAGGTATTGGCTCTCAAAGGAAATCCTCGGGAGGATAGGGTTGCCTCGCTGTATGACACCTTGCGCCTTAAGGATCCCAAGCTGGCGCGTGATTTCCTAACAATGGTTAGTTTTCTCAAAGAGGTCGCTCCTGAGATGGTGGATGATTTCTTGGATCTTGTCGATCAGGCTGTGAAATCGGATAAGAAAGCACCGGTATCTGAAAGTTCAGCTGCTATGGTAGAGTCTCTCTCCTTCAAGCTTGACCTCAAGATAGGCGTGGTTGAGAAACAGGATGATAGTGGAGACGTAATTTCAACGAGATTGCTTCTTAAACTGAAGATAGATTACAGAAGAGAGGTCAAAGCAGTGAAGAAAATGGATCCCATAGTGCTTGATATGAAGGGAGATGGCATAAAGCTCACAGGTCTTAAAAACCCAGCGGAATTTGATATCGATGGAGATGGGCGTAAGGAGAAAGTCAGCTTTGTGGAGGGCGATGATGCATTTCTCTTTCTCGATCTTAACATGAACCGGTTTCTTGATAATGGCTGGGAGCTCATAGGAGATCAATGGGGGTTTAAAAATGGGTTCGAGATGTTAAAAACTCTTGATTTTAACAAGGATAATGCTATATCTCCGGAGGATCCAGTCTACAAGCTCCTTTATATTTTTCAGGATTTAAACGGAGACAGGAAGGTTGAGCCGTTTGAAATCCGCTCTCTTAAAGAGGCAGGTATCTTCAAATTGGATCTCTCTTATAGATCAGTATCGATTAAATTGAACAACACCGATAGACTCATAGCAATTTCCTCTTATAAGAGCACGATGCATAGTCTTAGGCTAAGAATGGCAGATGCTGTTTTAGGATACGCTGAGGGGTAAAGGGGGAGCTCCCCTCTCCTTTGCCCCTTTTTCTTTGTGCTTGTTTCCTTCCCGAAAAGGGTTTATAATTTTATTTGGCAAAGCCTTTTCGGGGGGGGATTTGAGCATGTGGCGGCGGTATCTTGAGATCAGCGTTCTAACGAAGATACTCATCGGTCTTGTTGCTGGTGTGATCATCGGCCTTTTAGTTGGACCTCAGATGGTTGTTCTAAAGCCCCTTGGTGATCTTTTTATGAGACTGTTGAAAATGATCGTTATGCCGGTTGTATTCTTCTCGCTTGTAGTAGGAGCTGCGAGCATTGAGCCAGCGAGGCTTGGTAGGGTTGGCGTTAAGATTATTCTTTACTATCTCTTTACGTCGGCTTGTGCGGTTGCTATAGGTTTGCTCATGGGAAACCTCTTTCATCCAGGAGCTGGGCTCAAGTTAGCCGGCATAACGGGAAAGGCTTTATCTAAAACACCGCCTTCTTTAACGAAGGTGCTTCTTGAAATAGTACCGAAGAATCCTTTCGCAGCGCTTGCTAAAGGGCAAGTTCTTCCGACGATATTTTTCGCCATAGTTTTGGGGATAGCCCTTTCGCTTCTTAAAATGAGTAAACAGGAGGGCATAAAGACATCTGCTGAGACCGCTATAAGGGTATTCGATGGGCTTGCAAATGCTATCTATAAAATAGTTGCAGGTGTTCTTCAATACGCTCCTATAGGGGTTTTTGCTCTTGTAGGTATAGTGTTTGGAAAGCAGGGAGCTAAAGCTGCTGGACCACTGTTGATAGTTATTCTTGCTGTTTACTTGGGATTGTTCATACACATATTCTTGGTATATGGAAGCTTTCTTAGAATTTTTGGTGTAGGATTATTTAAGTTCCTTTCCAAAGCCAAGGAGGCAATGCTAACTGCATTCGTTACGAGAAGCAGTAGTGGTACTTTGCCGGTAACGATGACAGTTGCGCGTGAGGAGATGGGTCTTCCGGTTGGGATTTATTCCTTTACGCTTCCTCTTGGAGCTACGGTTAATATGGATGGAACGGCGTTATATCAAGGAGTTTGCGCTTTGTTTGTGGCTAACGCTATTGGGTTAAAGCTTGCTTTATCCCAGCAGATAGTGATTATAGTTACCGCTGTTTTGGCTTCCATAGGAACTGCGGGTGTTCCTGGAGCAGGAGCGATAATGTTGCTTATGGTTCTTGATTCCATAGGTGTTAAGCTTACCGAGGGAAGTGCTGCAGCGATGGCTTACGCTATGATACTCGGTATCGATGCGATTCTTGATATGGGTAGAACGATGGTTAATGTGACCGGAGACCTCACTGGTACCGTTATAGTTAGTAAGTCGGAGAGGGAAGTGGATGAGTCAAAGTGGAGGTAAGATAATAGGTATCCTCGGGGGTATGGGTCCCGAAGCGACAGCAGATCTATTTTTGAAAATAATAAAACTCACTCCGGCAAGCAGGGATCAGGACCACTTGCGAGTTATTATAGATTCTAATCCTAAAATTCCAGACAGAACGGCATATATACTGGGGGGCGGGGAAGATCCTTTCCCCGCCTTGCTTAAAACGGCTCTCAACCTTAAGAAAGCAGGAGTAGATTTTGCCATTATGCCATGTAATACTGCTCACTACTTTCTGGACAGGCTCGTCAAAGAAAGTGGGCTTAAGTTTTTGAGCATGATTGAGGCAGTTTGCAGGGAAATCGAAGCAAGAGTACTTCCCCCGGCGAAGATCGGACTTCTTGCCACTGATGGAACTTTAAAAGTAGGACTATATCATAACGCCTTGGAAAAACGCAACTACGTTCCTTTGTGCCCCTCTGCAGAGGGGCAGAGGCTCGTTATGAAAAGCATTTATGATGGCGTTAAAGCTGGACAGCTTGATAAGGCAAGAGAATGGATTAAGGAACCTCTTCGTGAAATGATGGCGCAGGGAGTAAAGGCTGTAATTCTGGGATGTACGGAGCTCCCTTTGCTATTTGAGAGAGAGGAGGTAGAGGGAGTCTTCTTAATCGATTCCACCCTCGCCCTTGCGAAAATGGCGGTTGAATTCGCTATTAATAAGGAGTAAGGGCTGTGTTATAATATTTTCTGAAGGAGGTAATTGATTATGGAGGAAAAGGTCTACTTCTGTCAGGAGTGTGGAAAGGTGATATCCGCGCTGGAGAGGGAATATACCCTTCAAAAAGTAGGTAGGGCATTGTGTTGGGATTGCTTAAAGAGACACATAGTTCTCGTGGAGCTAAGGAAGAAGGAAAATAAACAAGAGACTATAGAGGAGACCATAAAAGGGTTGCAGCAGGAGAACGTTAAGGTTACCGCTTTTGAACAAATGTATAGTGGTGGTGAAGAAGAGCAAGGATGAAGAGGGTATATGTTGATGAGTTAAAGCCAGGGGATAAGCTGGCTTGGCCGGTTTATTTAGGTAGTGGGGAAATTCTTTTAGAGGCGGGGAAAGTTTTAACTGAGGAGGATATAGATAGGCTTCATGAATGGAGAATAGTCGAGGTTTTGGTAGAAGGCTATGATGAGCTTGAGAGAGAGCTTGAGGAGGAAAAGATCCTAAAAGAGGTATTTAGGGAAGCACATAGGCAAGCAGTTGAGCACTCAAAGAGGATATTAAGGCGCTTTTCTAAGAATGAGAGGGTTAATAGAGAGGAGATAGAGAAGGTTGTTCTGGATACGCTTGAGAACCTTTCCATAAATAAGGATGTTCTTTTAGCTATTTCGACTTATCTTAAGGGAAAAGAGGAATATCTTTTTACTCACTCGGTTAACACGATGGTAACTTCATTGGCTATAGGAGGCTATCTTGGTTATGATCGTGAGAGGTTAGAGCTTATCGGGATAGGTGCTATACTTCACGATGTGGGTCTTATTCAACTTTCGGAGAGAAGGAAAATCAGAGATGAAGATGATTTTAAAGAGCATCCAGAGGTGGGGTTAAAGATAATAAGGAGTTTGATTCCTAATGTGCATCCTATCATTGCTAATATAGTTTTAGAGCACCATGAGAGGAAAAATGGTAGCGGTTATCCAAATGGTTTGAGGGGAAACGAGATAGCTACAGAGGCAATGATTGTTGGGGTTGCAGATGTTTTTGAAAGATTAACATCGCCGAACTTTGGTGATAGAAAACTTTCACCATTTGAAGCAATGAAATATATATTATCACATACAAGTGAGCTTTTCGATGTGAGAGTGGTAGAAGCATTGATGAGAGTTATGGTTATTTATCCGTTGGGAAGCTTGGTGAGGCTAAGTACAGGTGAGATTGGAAGAGTTGCAGCTTCTACGGATAACCCATTTAGACCCAAAGTTAATATAATTTTCGATCGGTTTGGAAAACCTATGGAAAAGGTTGTGAGGATAGATTTAACGGCAGAGGGTAATAGAAAGCTTTTTATAACGGAGGTCTTAGATGAGAGCGAGCTTGATTTAGATTTTGCTCGTGAACTCGCGGGTGAGAGGTGAGCCCTGAATGAGGGTAGATTCTGTTATAAGGAATCCTACCCTGTATTACAAGCTTGATCCGGGCGAAATGGGTATAGCTGCGCCGGCTAAGGCGAGTGAAAGCGTGCTTCGCGTTACCGCTCACGAGCTGGGTAATATACATCGTTTCGAAGCAGAAGCTGCGATGGAGGGCGGTATAGTCATCTATGAGAATATATCGCTTGATCTCGCCTTCGAGGGATCATTTCTCGCTGCGAGAGCGGGGAAATCTGAGGCAAAAATAATATACAGAAGAAAGGGAAAAAGACTTCTTATAGATAAGCTTGGCGTTCCTAAGAATAAGGAACGTGCTGAAAGGGATCTCCAGGCAAAGAGAAATAGGATAAGGGGTAAGATAGAAAGGGTAAGAAGGGATCCCACCCTTACGTTGAGAGAAAGGGAACGCAAGGTTGAGGAGCTTGAAAGAAAGCTCCGCGAAATAGAAAAGCTTTTAAGGCTCGTTAGGGTTGGAATCCCGATACCTTATAGAGGAGCTGCTCTTGATCTAACAGCTTAAAGCTTTGGAGGCTTTTGATGGATCTCCTTTCTCTGAACCTGCAAGCTATAAAGCATCGAAATCGTGAGCTGTTTCAGAAGCTTAGAAAGGTGCCACCTGCACCTTACGTATCGTTTTCTCCTTCTAAGAAGGGTCCGCTGGTAGCTTATGTCCTTGCTAAGGATGGAAAGAGATATCTTTTGCATAGTGCTCATGATCCAATTGCGGAGGCTGAAGATGTAGCGTCGAAGGTACGATGGCGTGGTGTAACTCATGTAGTTGTCTTCGGGCTGGGATGCGGTTATCAGCTTCCTTCTATTTTAAAGAGGGTTTCCCCAAAGGTGAAAGTTTATGCGATAGAACCGGATATATCTCTTTTTAAGGCGGTTTTAGCTGTTGTGAATTGGAAGAGCTTTCTTTCCTATCCAAATCTTAATCTAATAGTAGGGTTGAATCCCTCAGCAGCTGTGGAAGCTATTATGAAGACCCTTAATCCTGTCGAGCTTAAGGCTCTTGAAATCTTCAGGCACCCTGTTTACTATAGGCTCCTCCCAACATACTTTTCTGAGCTGGAAAAGGAGTTAAACGAATCTATAAGGATCTCTCTCGTTAATCTTATAACCGCTTTGCAAACAAGCTTTAGGGATCAAAAAAATACTCTGCTTAACCTAAGGTATGTGGTTTTTAATCCCCCTGTCAAGAATATCTTTAGAGCTTTTACTGGCAAACCCGCGATTATAGTCTGCGCTGGTCCCTCTCTTGATAAGAATGTCCATTATCTTGCGGACGTTCAAGACAAAGCCTTGATTATCTCGGTTGATACCGCTTTAAGGCCTCTCATTGTTAGGGGTATACATCCTCATATAGTTGTAGCTGGTGATCCCCAAGATGCCAATTTCGATCATTTTAGAATGGTTAAACCTTCGGAGATGGAAGGGATCTATTTAGTGGCAGAACCAAGGGTCTCTCCTCTAATTTTTAATTATTGGCGAGGCAGGATATTTATATGTGATTTTGGTTCTCAGATTATGAGATGGTTAAGGAGCTTCTATGGAGAATTTGGAAAGTTGACCGTGTGGGGATCAGTTTCAACGGTTGCCGTTAGCTTAGCGGTTGAGCTTGGATGTAGGCCCATAATTTTGCTGGGGCAGGATTTGGCTTATACGGGTTTAAAAAGATATGCTTCATATACTTGGGTTGATGAAACTTCCCCTAATGATGTTGACCCTGGAAGATTTAACCTTATCAGAGAAAAAGACATCTGGGGTAGAGAAACATATACCGCTAGAAATATGTTAAGCTATCGAGATTGGTTAAAACAGTTTTTTAAAAAAGTTAGGGGAGTTTTCATAAACGCTACTGAAGGGGGGATATTAAGGGAAGGAGCAGATATAAAGAGCTTTGTGGAGGTATCTCATACCCTTTTAAAGGGGACTTTTAAGCCCCTGGAAATTTTAGGAAAGAATTGGAGAAATAGGAAAAGTCCTGAAAGGCTTTCAAAAGAGATGGAAGAAAAGCTTTCCTCGCTGATGGCAGTGATGAAGGAGGTAATTGAGTTATGCAGTGATAAAATTTCTATCCTCGAAAAATCTTGTGGTAAAATAAACGAGGAAGTTAGAGAAGGAGAGGATAGGTTAAAAGCGCTCTTTAAGCGATATCCCTTTATAGAAGAAGGATTCCTTCCATATATTTTGGCTTTTAATAGGGGGATTGAGCGCTTGCGAGACCTGCCTGAGGAGGAAGCCGAGAAGAAGGAGTTTGAGGCATACGCGCTTCTTTTCACTGGCGTAAGGGATATGGCAACCAAGTATGTAGAAACCATTGATGAAGCAATGCGTAAATTGAAAGGGGGTAAAGCATCATGAAGTTCTTCTTCTGGGATCTTGGTGCTTATTTGGGAAAGATTCTTCTTGCTCTTGTGGCTGGTGGAGGAATTGCCCTTATAGCTGCTATTATAGCTTTTATTTTTTGGGATAAGGCAGATATATTGGAGGAAGAAATCGAAGAGGAAGGGGAATCTCGCAAATCTTCTGCTTCTATCTTCTGGCGCGTTCTCGCTGTAGTAGTTGGAGGGTTAGGATGTATTTGGGGTATATCTGCTTTTATAGATACGATAAAATTTCTCTTTTGAAGAAGGGAGGGATATAGCTTGAAAACTATAGTAGTTGTGGCTCACATTTTTCTAGCAGTTGCATTAATATTTGCAGTTATGGTTCAGGGAAGAAAAAGCTCACACTTCTCTGGTATATTTGGTGGAGGAACCATTGCTGATATGAGTGGTGGACAGAGGAAAAAGCTTCCTCTTCTTACTAAGGTAACAGCGGCTTTGGGAGCTGCTTTTATGTTTACCGCTTTTCTTATGGCTTTTTATAGGTAACATGCGATAAGCTCTGGAAAGGTGAGGACTTAAAATGATAAGGAACTTGGATGACGTTAGGAGCATTAAGCTTGGTGATAAGAGATTTCATTCCGCTACCCATGAGGAGATCAGAAATGGCTTAACGACGGATATATATTTTATAAAGACAATAGAGGTTCTGAGGCACCTTGGGCTTGAAAGGGTTAACGTTGTCGCTGATATATTTCCCCGGCGAGATGGAGTCATGGCTGGAGTCGAGGAGGTTTTAAGACTTCTTGAGAACAAGAAAGATATTAAGGTATGGGGGCTCGAGGAAGGAGAGGAATTCGAAAAAAAAGAGATAATTATGCAGATAGAGGGCCCCTATGAGGAGTTTGGCCCGCTTGAAACTGTGATATTAGGCATGCTCGCGAGCGCCTCGAGTTGGGCATCGGCTGCGAGGGAGTGTAAGAAAGCAGCTGGTGATAAAATGCTTCTGTGTTTTGGGGCAAGACATGTTCATCCTGCGGTAGCGCCGGTTATGGAAAGAGCTGCTTTGATAGGAGGAGCTGATGCAGCAAGCTGTATTCTTGGGGCAAAGCTTTTGGGAAGAGAACCTACGGGTACAATACCTCATGCTGCAATATTGATAGCTGGGGATACGTTGGTTTTTGCTCGTGCGTATGATGAGGTTATGCCAGATGAGGAGCCTCGTATAGTTCTCGTTGATACTTTTAAGGATGAAGCGGAAGAGTCTATAAGAGTTGCCAAGCTTCTCAGAGAAAAGCTTTTAGGAGTGAGGCTGGATACCCCTGATGAAAGGGGAGGAGTTACCCTTGATTTGGTTAAGGAGGTTAGGGCAAGGCTTGATCTTGCTGGATTTAAGCGGGTTAAGATATTCGTTTCCGGAGGTTTAAATCCTGATAAAATCCACGCTTTTAGAGATGCGCCTGTAGATGGCTTTGGAGTTGGAAGCTACATAGTTCATGGTGTTCCAATAGACATGACCATGGATCTTAAAGAGGTAATGGGAAAGCCTCTTGCTAAAAGGGGGAGGATCCCTGGTAGGTCTAAGAACCCGAGGTTAAAGCGTCTTCTTTAGGAAGGGGGAAAACGTGGTGAGAGTACCTCTTCTTGATCTGAAGGCCCAATATGCACGTATAAAAGAGGAGATAGATAAAGCTTTATACTCGGTTTTGGAAAGTCAGAGGTTTATACTTGGAGAGAACGTTTTTAAGCTTGAGAAAGAACTTTCAAGTTATATAGGCGTTAAGCATGCTATAGGGGTTGCTTCAGGAAGTGATGCGCTTTTGCTGTCATACATGGCTTTAGGGTTAGGAGAAGGGGATGAGATTATAACATCGCCTTTTACTTTTTTTGCGACGGCAAGCTCAGCCGCTCGCTTGGGAATTAGAGTGATTTTTGCTGATGTTAGAGAGGATACTTATAACTTAGATATATCTTCGGTAAGGGAGAGGTTGACTCCTCAGGTTAAAGCGTTAGTTCCTGTACATATATTTGGTCAACCTGTGGAAATGGATAAGATCATGGAAATATCTCGTGAAAGAGGAATTCCTGTAGTTGAAGATGTGGCTCAAGCTATAGGTTCTGCATTTAAGGGGAGAAAGGCAGGATCTTTTGGCTCTTTAAATTGTCTTTCCTTTTTCCCTTCTAAGAATCTTGGGGGCTATGGAGATGGAGGGGCTATATTGACGGATGATGATCATCTTGCAGAGCTGGTGAGGAAGCTCAGGGTTCACGGTAGCTCCAAAAGATACTATCATGATCTTTTGGGTATAAATAGCAGGCTTGATGAGATTCAAGCTGCTATTCTTCGCGTTAAGCTAAAGTATATAGATAAATGGAATGAGGAAAGAAGGGAGAGAGCTAAATACTATAATTACCTCTTTAAGGAAGCCTCGTTGGGAGAATTTGTTCAACCTCCCGTTGAGTTAGAGGGAAACTATCACGTTTATCATCAGTATGTGATTAGGGTTAAAGAAAGAGATAAGCTGAGGTCTTATCTTGCCGAAAGGGGAATCGATACTCAAATCTATTACCCCATTCCATTGCACCTGCAGCCGTGCTTTAAAGCTTGGGGATACGAAAAAGGCTACTGTCCGGTTGCAGAAAGGCTATGCGATGAGGTCTTAGCCCTCCCCATGTATCCTGAGCTTGAGAAGAGGGCACAGGAATATGTAGTAGAAAACATAGCAGATTTCTATGGGGGAAGAGGGAGTCGATAATGTTAAGCTTTTGGAAAACCCTTAACGGTATCGTTTCTGAGGATGTTGGAAAGAGGGGGATACAATTTCTATCCTCTGCTGATGATCTTAAAGGTGCCGTTGAAACGCTTAGCGAGGCAAAGAAGATCGCTATTTTCACGGGATTTATAATTCGTAGAGAGCTTAAAGGGGAGACGGATGGTCCTATAGGAGCGCTTTTTCTTGCGAGAGGCTTATTGAGAGCAGGTAAAGACGCTTCGATATGGACGGATTTCCCTCATTACAAGGTTATCAAGGCGGGATTAAGCTTTTTAAAAATAAATATACCTCTCTTTAACATTCCGATAATCTTCGGGGGAGAGCTAATTTCAGCTTTCTGGAAAGAGAAGTTTGACTTGCTCATATCTGTAGAAAGACCGGGAAGGTCAATAGATGGTAGATATTATAGTTATAGGGGAGAAGATGTTTCTCCTTATACCTCTCCGTTAGATGAGTTTTTTCTCGAGGCAAAGAGAAGAGGTGTTCCCACGATCGGTATCGGTGATGGGGGGAATGAGATAGGAATGGGAAAGATTAGACCCCAGATTTTAGAGAAGCTTCCGAGGGGTGCTAAAATCTCTACTATAGTAAGTACCGATTATCTTGTAGTAAGCGGTATATCTAACTGGGGAGCTTATGCACTTTTAGCTGGTATCTCAAAGCTTAACGGTATTCCTGATCTCCTACCTGATCCTGGCGAGGAGATAGAGTTGATAAAGTGTGCGGTAGAAGCTGGAGCTATAGATGGAGTTCGTGTTGAGCCAACGGCTACTGTTGATGGTCTATCTCAAGAGGTCTTGAGAGAGAAATTAAGGGAAATAGAGAGTTGCGTAAGAGATTAGTCTTTCAAGTTTTGATTCTATTGCTCTCCGTTTTTTTAACCTCCTGCACGGGGCTCAGTAAATGGAGAACCTACTATTATACTGGGAATCTTAAGATAGAAGAAGCGTATATATGCTCTGATGTAACAGAAAACCTTGAGCCTATAAAGATAGGTAATCATTTCAATTACGGTATAAAGATGGTATGTTTGTGGTTTAAATATAGCTACTCTGATTCAGCAGTTGCGCTACTCAGGGTAAGATGGTACTATCATGGATACTTCATCTATCAAAAGAATTACTATCTGAAAGATAAGGAAGGTGTTAGAGCGTTTTATCTATTTCTATCATCTGGGGATCCTCTTCCGCAGGGGAACTATGAGGTTAGGATGATGTATAAAGGCAAGGTAATAAAAACGCTTAAGTTTTCTATAGATGGAGGTGAAAGCTAATTGACGAAGCGTTTTATATTAATGCTTGCCCCGGTCAGGAAAGGAAGGGAGTTTTCTCCATCTCAAGTGGTGGAGGAAGCGGTCAGATGCAGAGTTAAAGGCGTTTCTATCGTTCACCTCAAGGCTACAAGGGATGATCAAAGGGTGATTTATGATATAGAGCCCTATAGCCAAATGATAACGTGGATTAGGGAGAGAAGTGATCTCTTGGTAGAGTTCCCAACGTGGGGAACCCTGGAGCATAGTGTTGAGGATAGAATTTCCACCTTAGTTTTGAATCCAGACTTTGTTGAAATCATCCCAGGATCCCTTAATGTGAATGGGGAGGTTATTTATAATCCGCGTGATTATATATCATTTTTGCTTCAGACGGTGGCTGAAACGCCCGCCATGGTTGTATTCAAGGTTTTCTCCCCATCTATGATCTTTTATACAAGGAAGCTAATCGAGGAAGAGAAGCTGAATCCCCCTTACATATTTACCTTGACATTTAGTGATCGTCTCTTCCCGGCGACTCCCGAAAATCTTATCTTCATGGTAAAGCAGCTTCCTCCTAACAGCGTATGGTTTATAAATGGGCTTGGGAGTGTATCTAAAACGCTTTGGGCAATGGCTCTTGATCTTGGAGGAAATATTCGAATTGGTCTGGAAGATCTTGAGGAAAGGAATAGTGAGATAGGAAATGAAGAGATTTTGGAAAGCGTCTTAAGTTTGTCGACCTCCTTGGGGTTGGAGCCAGCAACACCCAAGGAAGTAAAGGATATGCTAAAGGAGGAGATCAAAAGATGGGCTTAACTACAGGAGCTATTATCTTGAAAAGAGCGCAAGAGGGCGGGTATGCGGTAGGAGCTTTTAATTTTAATAACCTTGAATTTCTTCAAGCTATAATAGAGGTAGCTGAGGAACTTAATTCGCCTGTTATGCTCCAGGTCAGCGAAGGTGGCATGAAATATATGGGGCTCTCTTTCTTGGAGGGCATAGTTAGGGAGGTTCTGCCCAAGGTTAAGGTGCCTGTTGCCATGCATCTCGATCATGGGTCTCACTTTGATGCTGTGGTTTCCGCTATAAGGATAGGTTTTACTTCGGTAATGATAGATGCCTCTAAGAAGCCTTTTGATGAAAATGCGAGAATAACGAAGGAAGTGGTTAGAATAGCACATGCTGTTGGCGTATCGGTAGAGGCTGAGCTTGGTAAGATAATGGGAACGGAGGAGCATATTAAGGTTGCCGAAACGGAAGCTGTATTTACGGATCCGGAAGAAGCCTTAAAATTTGTTGAATTAACCAATGTAGATTCCTTGGCTGTCGCTATAGGAACCGCTCACGGCATATATAAGGGTAAGCCTAAGCTTGACTTTAAGAGGCTTTCTGAGATAAGAGAAAAAGTGAGTGTCCCTCTCGTTCTTCATGGAGCTTCTGGGGTTCCCTTAGATGATGTTAAGAAAGCCGTTTCTCTTGGGATATGCAAGGTTAACATTGATACTGATTTAAGAATAGCTTTTAGAAAAAAGGTTGAGGAAATAATACTCTCGGAAAGGGATCAAATAGATCCCCGCAAGATATTGGGACCTGCTAAGGAAGCTGTAAAGGAAGTGGTGAGGGAGAAAATAAAAGCCTTTGGATCGGAGGGGAGGATGTAGAATGAAGCTATTTCTGGATACGGCTAATCTTGAGGAGATAAAGCAGGCGGTAAGCTGGGGCGTCATCTCGGGGGTGACAACTAACCCCACTCTGGTTAGCAGAGAAAAGGGGTGGGATTTTCATTCTCTTGTTAAGAAGATATGTGATCTGGTAAAAGGTCCTGTAAGCGCGGAGGTTCTCAGCCTCGAGGCAGATGGAATGGTCCAAGAAGCAAGAGTGCTTGCGTCTTTAGGTGAGCATGTTGTTATAAAAATACCGATGACTCCTGAAGGCATGAAAGCGGTTTCTATTCTATCAAAGGAAGGCATAAAAACCAATGTAACTCTTGTTTTTTCCTTAGAGCAAGCTCTCCTTGCAGCTAACGCTGGAGCTACCTATGTTAGTCCATTTATCGGTAGGCTTGATGATATCGGTGGGGATGGAGTTGAGCTTGTGGCTGAAATAGTATCTGCATTCAAAAGAGGGGATATAGAAACGCAAATTATAGCTGCCAGCATAAGACACACGAGGCATGTTAGGGAGTGTGCCTTGGCTGGTGCTCATATAGCTACGCTTCCATTTAAGGTTTTAAAGCAGATGTTTGTTCATCCCCTGACTGATATAGGAATAGAGAGGTTTCTTAAGGATTGGGAATCGTGTAGGAGCTCCTGAGAGAAAAAGATGCTTCTATGGTTACTTATTTTCGTTATAGCATCTGCTGGAGTGGTAATCGGAGGAGTGTCTTTGGTTGGCGTTACCGAAAGATGGGCAGAAAGCGTTGGGGTGACCAAGGGATGGGCAGGATTATTTATAATAGCGACTATCACTTCCTTGCC
>JAGHDO010000004.1 GCA_021159885.1 Synergistota bacterium
AACCCCATTCGTTTATGATAAAATTCAAATTTGCAAGGGGGTGATAAATTTGGCGCTCGTCTCGATAGTAATGGGAAGCAAATCCGACTTAGAAACCGTATCCAAAGCATTCAAGGTATTAAAAGAGCTCGAGATCCCTTACGAGATAAGGATACTGTCCGCACATCGTACTCCAGAAGAGCTACTAAGCTATATCAAGGAAGCTGAGAGAAAAGGGGTTAAGGTATTCATAGCTGCTGCAGGGGGAGCCGCCCATCTCCCCGGGGTGATCGCCTCCCACACAACCTTACCCGTCATAGGTCTTCCCGTGAAAAGCCCCGACCTCGGTGGGCTTGATTCTCTCCTCTCAATGGTTCAGATGCCCTCCGGCGTACCGGTAGCAGTGGTTGGGATAAATAGGTCGGAAAACGCCGCTCTCTTAGCTGCACAGGTCCTTTCTATAGAAAACGATGATATAAGAAAGGCAATTTCTGAAAGGAGAAAGAAGATAAGAGAGAAGGTTATATCCGCAAATATGGAGGTGAAAGAGCTTGTACGAGGGAAAAACGAAGAGGGTTGAAGAGAGGGAGGAAAAGGTTATACTTCACTTTAAGGACGATATAACCGCAGGAGATGGAGCTAAACACGATGTTATGAAAGGAAAAGGCAGGATATGCGCCGAGATGACCGCGATACTGATGGGATATCTTAATGAGAAAGGCATTTTAACTCACTTTATAGATTATGAACCCCCAAATAAAATAATAGCGAAAAAGCTTAAAATGTTCCCACTTGAAGTTGTGGTAAGATTTAAGAAAGCCGGTTCTTTTATAAGACGATATAGCGGAAGGGAAGGGGAAGAGCTACCCGAACCCTTGGTGGAGTTTTTCATCAAGGACGATGAAAGACATGATCCCATGGTCTGCCATAAGCATATGATAATAATGGGAATAGCAAGCGAGGAAGATATAAGGAAAATGGAGCGCTCGGCGCTCAAGGCAGCCTACCTCCTACGAGATTTCTTTCTGAAGGGAGAGCTTGAATTATGGGATATGAAATTTGAATATGGAAAGGGAAGCGACGGAAAGATATATATGGGGGACGAGATATCACCGGATACGCTAAGGCTTCGTAAAAAAGCTGGCATATATGACAAGGATATATACAGAAGGGATCTGGGAGATCCCATTAAAGCATATAAGGAGGTTCTCGAGATATGCAAAGCTATCGTTTCGCAGTAGACATACAGTATAAGAGCCACATCAGAGATCCGAGGGGCGAAACCATAAGAAGGGTCTTAAGCGAAAAGGAAAATCTACCGGTTAAGAGTCTAAGGGTGGGTAAGTCGATTCATCTCGAGGTCGAAGCCAATGGCGAGGAAGAAGCCTTAAGAATAGTAAAGCTCGCCTGTGAGAAACTCCTCGTTAATCCGGTAGTTGAAGAATATGAGGTGCGAAAGCTATGAAGGTGGCGGTAATCGTATTTCCGGGATCAAACTGCGATAGAGATATGTATCACGCGCTGAGATATGCAGGATTTGAGGCAGAGTATATTTACGGCGAGAGGAAGCTGTCCGAATTCGATGCCATAGCCATACCTGGAGGGTTCTCTTATGGGGATTATTTAAGACCTGGGGCGGTTGCAGCGAGGGAAAAAATATCAGAGGAGATTAAAAGAGAAGCAGAAAGGGGAAAGCTCATATTCGGAGTGTGCAACGGTTTTCAGATACTCGTCGAGATGGGGCTTCTGCCGGGAGCGCTCCTTCAAAACCCTTCAGGGAAGTTTATCTGCAAGTGGATAGAACTAAAGGTAGAGGATAACGAAACCCCTTTCACGCTTCTCTTTGAGAGAGGAAAGAGCATAAAGCTACCCATAGCAAACGGCTTCGGAAGATATGTCAAAGCTGGCAGTGAACCGCGAGTAATCTTCAGATACACGGAGGATATAAACGGTTCCGATGATATGATCGCCGGAATATCAAACGATGAGGGAAACATTTTGGGACTTATGCCTCACCCAGAAAGAGCCTATGAACCCCTTCTCGGTGGAGAAGACGGCTTGCGTTTTTTTAAGTCGCTTAAGCTGTTTTTAGAGAAAGGGAGAGGGTAAAAATGAGGTATTTAGAAAAGCTAAGAAAAGCTCTTGGAAGAGAACCAACATTCGTTGAGCTTCAAGCATTCGGAATCACATGGAGCGAACATTGCGGATACTGCCACACTAAGGAATATATAAAGAGACTCCCAGGCGTAAGCAGAGAGCTAAACGCGGGAATCGTGAGATTGGGAGGAGGATATGTAGCAGCCTTCAAGGTAGAAAGCCACAATCATCCAAGCGCGGTTGAACCATATAATGGGGCTGCCACGGGAGTGGGAGGAATAATAAGGGATATATTAGCCATGGGAGTGAGACCCACGGCGATTTTAGACTCACTTCACATGAGCGAGATAAATCAAGGGATAATAAGCGGCATCTCTGACTATGGAAACTCCATAGGGGTTCCAACGGTTGGAGGAGAGCTAAGGATATGCGATGAATATAAGCACAATCCATTGGTTAATGTAATGGCAGTAGGCGTGGGAAAGGAAGAGCATCTCCTACCATCCAGAGCAACATCTCCCGAGGAGGTAATAGTGATATTTGGCGCCCCAACGGGAAGAGACGGCATAGGAGGAGCCTCCTTCGCCTCGAGAGAACTTCAGGAGGAGGAAGAGAAGATACATATACAGGTTGGAGATCCCTTTATGGAAAAGCTCCTTATTGAGGCTTTTCTCAAGATGAACGAAGAGGGACTACTAAGCGGCGCTCAGGATCTCGGAGCGGGAGGCGTTCTTTCCGCAACGAGCGAGCTCATGAGCAAGGGGAATCTCGGTGGAAACGTATACTTAGATAGAGTTCCCCTAAGAGAACCCGATATGGACGGCTGGGAAATATTGATCAGCGAAAGTCAAGAAAGGATGGCAGTCGTGGCAAAGCGCGAAAATGTGAAAAGGATACTCGAGATAGCGAGAGATTTTTCCCTCTATGGAAGCGTCATTGCAGAGCTTAACGAGACCGGCATATATAGAGCCATATTTAAGGGGGAAACAATCCTCGAGGTCCCGGTTAAGCTTCTAACGGAAGCTCCTTTCGAGCCGGCAGTGGAATACGAACCCTCACCGATTCCTAACTTTGATGAGACGAAAATCTCGTTCAGGGAAGTTGATGCCCACGAGGTTTTCGAGCAGTACGACTACATGGTAGGAACGGATACGGTTATACCTCCGGGAAGCGGACCCGCTCTAATGAGAATAAAGGGATCGAAGATAGGATATATAGTAGCTATAACCTCGCGAGCAGACCTCGCCTATATAGATCCATATTGGGGAGCGTATATAGCGGTTATGGAGGCAGCGAGAAAGATCTACTCTCTTGGAGGAGAACCCCTTGGAATAACAAACGGCGTAAACTATGGAGATCCAGACATAGATCCGCTGGGACTTGCGGGAACGATGATGGGACTAAAAAGAGGCGCAGAGGAGCTTAAAATTCCGGTGGTTTCGGGAAATGCCTCGCTTTACAACACCTTTAAGGGAAAGGGAATACCCCCCACGCTCATCATCGGCATGTTAGGCAAGGTCGAAGACGTCGAAAAAGCACCTAAGGGGTTCAAACCATCGAGAATATACGCTATGGGCTGGGAGAGCTTTGACCCTCAGAGGGAAAAGCTGCTTCATAGAGCAATAAAATATTGTGCTCAACGGGGCTTCAAGGTCTACAGCTCCTCCTCTCTCTTAACGAAAACCATTAAAAATACGATTTCAAGAGCAGGATTATCTATGGAAATATGGACGCACCCCAAGCTAAGTAAAGCCCACCAGATGGTACTCGTGTTCGCAGATGAGCCTCTCGAAACCATAGCCCCACCGGTGGTGGAGGTGGGAAAGATTTGCTAAGGGAAGCCTGCGGAATAGCTGGGGTATGGAATGTGAAAGAAGCTTACAATATTCTACATGACATACTGCTGGGACTCCAGCACAGAGGGCAGGAGAGCGTTGGAATAGTCGTAGGAGAGTTTGAAGCAATTAAAGGCATGGGAATGGTAGAAGAAGTCATAAAGCCGGAAAAGTTTATCCCTGGAAACAGGGGAATAGGACATGTTCGCTACTCCACCGTTGGGAAAAGCGCCCCGAGAAACATTCAGCCGATTATAGCCCAAACGAGGAGAGGACTCATGGGAGTGGCTCACAATGGAACTATTCCGGATGCCGATTACTGGAAAAACTGGCTTATGGGAAGAGGAAGCATCTTCCTTACCGAAACCGACTCCGAGCTCTTTCTCCATCTCATATCATCCTCACCCTTCGAAAAGGCACAGGACTCCGTGGTGTGGGCTTTAAGGGAGATAAAGTGCGCATATTCTCTGATCTTCTATCACGAGGAGTTTATCGCCATAGCGAGAGACGGTTTTGGCTTAAGGCCTCTTTTCTGGGGAAAATACGAAGATGGATACGTAATGGCTTCCGAAGACGCTCCTCTTAAAGTTATTGGAGCGAAAAACATTAAGGAAGTTCCCCCAGGCACGGTTATCTTCTTCGAGAATGGAAAGGCTCCCTACTCCGTGAGTTTCTCTTCCCTTCCCAAGAAACCCTGCTCCTTCGAGTATATTTATTTCGCGCGACCCGATTCCACCTTTGATGGATTGAACATCCATAAAGCCAGATTCAATATGGGCAAAAAGCTCTTTGAGGAAACAAAGCTCTCTGGGGATATAGTAATTCCGGTGCTCGACTCAGGTATATCCGGTGCTCTTGGTTTTTCATCAGCTTCAGGGATACCGATAGATCTGGGGTTAATGAGAAACAGATATCTCGGGAGAAGCTTCATAATGCCGGCAAAGAGAGGAGAAACGGTAAGGAGAAAGCTACTACCAATTCCCGAGGTCATATCTGGGAAAAGAGTAATAGTCATAGATGACTCAATAGTAAGAGGAACAACCATGAGCATAATAGTAAGCATGCTGAAGGAAAGCGGAGCAAAAGAGGTATATGTGGCAATACACTCCCCACCGGTCAGATTCTCATGTTATTACGGTATAGATACCGCAAGAAGGGGAGAACTCGCAGCAAGCTCCGTATCCGTGGATGATTTAAAAAGACGCGTGGGAGCGGATGAGCTCGTTTATCTATCCATAGAGGGATTGAAAGAAGCTCTGGAAGGTAGAAACGCATGTTTTGCCTGCTTCGATGGGAGGTATCCTCATGAAAAGGATAGTGGTATTAGCATCAGGCAGAGGAACGAACTTTGAAGCCATATCGAGAAAGCTATATAAAGAAACGAAAAGGCTCATAGTGGATCGAGATTGCGAAGCGATTTCAAGAGCCGAAAGATTGGGAATTTCGTTTACAAGGCTCGAAAAACCGTGGAGGGAATCGCTGAAAAGAAGCTTAAGAGAGGAAGAATACGACCTCATAGTACTGGCTGGCTTCATGCGAATTCTCCCTGAGGATATAGTCAACGAGTTTTATCCAAGAATAGTGAACATTCATCCCTCGCTTTTGCCCGCCTTTCCGGGCTTAAACGCCATAGAAAGAGCCTTCAAGAAAGGTGTTAAGGTAACCGGTATTACCATCCACATAGTCAACGAAAGGGTTGACGATGGACCCATAGTTCTTCAAAGAGCGATATATATAAAAGATAATTGGGACTTAAGAAAACTCGAATCCATTATCCATAGAGTGGAGCACATCTGGTACCCGCGGGTTATAAAAAAGCTCCTTTATGAAAGCTGGGAAATCAGGGAAGGAAAGGTGATATTCAAATGAGGGTTTGGATTCTTGGTTCGGGAGGAAGAGAACACGCTATAGGCTGGGCGTTTAAAAGGTGTGGGCATGATGTTTTCTTCGTACCGGGAAACGGCGGTACGAAGAAAACGGGTAAAAATATCCCTTGCAAGAGCGTTGAGGAAGTAAAGAAACTCATCAGGGAAAGGAAAGCGGATATAGATATTCTCATACCCGGTTCAGAGAATTATATAGCCGCCGGAGTAGCTGATGCTTTAAGCGAGAAAACTTTTTCCCCGATGAAAGCTCCGGCACTACTTGAAGCATCCAAAATATTCGCAAAGAAGTTCATGAAAAAGTATGGCATAAGAACCGCTCGCTTTAAAACGGCGATGAGCGAGACTGAGCTTGAAGAAGCGCTCGAGGAGTTTTCTCCTCCCTACGTTCTTAAGGCAGATCCGTTGGCTGGAGGAAAAGGGGTTCTGATAATTAAGAATAGGGCTGAGGCTATTGATAAAGGGAAAGCTCTGATGAAGGGAAAACTGCTTAAGAACGTTTCCGGCGGACTCGTGATTGAGGAATTTCTTCCGGGAGAAGAACTAAGCGCCATCGCCGTGGTCGGAGAAAGGGGGTTCAAGCTGCTTCCCCTCGCGCGAGATTATAAGAGAGCCTTTGACGGCGATCAGGGACCCAACACGGGTGGGATGGGGTGCTATTCTCCGGTCAAGATAAGCTATGAGTTAAGAGGAAAAATAGAAGAGATACTGGATAGAACCCTAAGCGGTCTTAAGAAGGAAAACCTAAGCTACAAGGGCTTTCTATATCTCGGCTTGATGATATTTGAGGGGGATCCATATGTTCTTGAGTATAATGTCAGGCTCGGTGATCCTGAAGCCGAAGCTATCATCCCCTTAGACCCTGAAAGCTTTGTCGAGATGGTCCTGAGCGCGTTTTACGAGGGAGCCCCAACAGCCAGTATGAAAGAAGAGCTCTTCGCGGTAGACGTAGTTGTGGCTTCAGAAGGGTACCCAATGAATCCACGAAAGGGAATGAAGATAGATATGCCCGACGATGAGCTCTACTTCTTTGCCGGCGTTTCTGAAGAAAATGGTGAGCTTATAGTTTCAGGAGGAAGGGTCATACATGCCGTGGGCATCGGAAAAACTCTAAGAGAGGCAAGAAACAAAGCATATGAAAGAGCTTCAAAGGTCAGGTTCGAGGGTGCCTTCTACAGAAAGGATATCGCCGATGTACAGATATAAGGACGCGGGCGTTGATATAGAGCGCGGAGAGAAATTCTCACAATTTATATCGCAAAGAGAGGAAATGCCCGAGTGGTTAATTCAGGAGCCGACGGGATATGCATCTATCTTGGGCTTCACCGATCCTCCCATAGTGGTCACCACGGATGGTATAGGAACAAAGCTAATTCTTCATCAGCGATATAAAAGATGGGAAGACGCTGTATCGGACCTCATAGCCATGAACTATAACGACATAGTCGCGGTTGGAGGAGAACCTATAGCTTTCCTGGATTACATAGGAACCCTGAAGATAAACGATGAGCTTTATGAGTTTGCCAGGACCTTAAGGAAAAAGCTAAGCGAGCTTGGCATCCACTTAGTTGCAGGAGAAACCGCAGAGATGCCTGGAATATATTTAGAACACTGGGATGCAGTGGGATTCGCAATCGGAATACTCAAAAAGCGCCTTCCAATTGAAAGCATCAAAGGAGGAGATCCGATAATAGGCTTAAGATCGTCTGGGTTTCACTCCAACGGATGGAGCCTTATAAGAAAGATCCTCTCGGAGGAAAAAATAGATCCTCTATCGCTTCCCTTCGATATCCTCGCCGGGACAATCATCTATAGCGATGTCCCCATGGTCTTTAAGGAGCTGAAGGGAATAGCGCATATAACGGGCGGGGGAATAAAAAGAGCCTTAAAGAGAGTTCTTTGGGAAAAGGGTTACCGTTTAAGAATCAAAAGGAGCCCACACTATGACTGGATTCTAAACTATGTTAGCCTTGAGGAAGCCCTTTCTACCTTCAACATGGGCTATGGAATGCTCCTTTTCACAGACAAGGACAAGGCAGATTCGATTTGCCGAAAGCTAAAGGGAGAAATAATCGGAGAGGTTTTAGGAGACAAGGAGGAGGGGGAAATAACCTATGGAGACTAATCTGGATATGAGGGAGTTTTTAACCTTCGATGATGTCCTGCTTCTCCCGCGATACAGCGAGGTAGTTCCCACAGAAACGGATGTAAAAACGCGATTAACGACCGGTGTGGAGATAAGCATACCGCTCGTCAGCGCAGCCATGGACACGGTAACGGAACATGCTCTTGCCAAAGCCTTAGCGCGAGAGGGCGGTATAGGAATAATCCACAAGAATATGTCTATAAAGAAGCAGGCTCACGAGGTAGAGCTCGTCAAGAAAACCGAAAACGGGGTGATCTACGATCCCCTAACGATTCTGCCAGATGCTACCGTTAAAGAAGCTTTAGCAATAATGGCGGAGTATAAGATAGGAGGGCTGGCGGTCGTAGATGAAAAAGGCAGACTTCTGGGCCTGTTGACCAACAGAGATGTAAGATTTGAGAAGGATCTTAAAAAGCCCGTAAGGGAACTTATGACTCCAAGGGAGAAGCTCATAACCGCCCATCCAGACATATCTCTTGAAGAAGCAAAGGAAATTCTACATAGGCATAAGATAGAGAAGCTTCCCCTACTGGATGGGGAAAAGCTCGTGGGATTAATAACTATAAAGGATATTATGAGCGTCATAGAGCATCCTAACGCCTCGAGAGACGAAAAGGGGAGGCTGAGAGTTGGCGCAGCTGTGGGAACCTCGCTTGAAACCATGGAGCGAGTGGAAGCTCTACTTAAAGCAGGTGCGGACGTTATAGTTATCGACACAGCTCATGGGCACTCGAAAAGGGTGATAGAGAAACTCAGGGAGATAAAATCTTGCTTTCCTGATGTTCAAGTAATAGCGGGAAATGTAGCAACCTCGGAGGGAGCTAAGGCACTGGTTGAAGCGGGAGCAGATGGAATTAAAGTGGGGGTGGGACCGGGATCGATATGCACAACGCGTGTTGTAGCTGGAGTAGGTGTACCACAGCTTTCCGCAATAATGGAGGCGGTGAGCGAAGCAAAAAAGAAGAACATACCGATAATAGCAGATGGAGGGATAAGATACAGCGGAGATATAGTAAAAGCTCTGGCAGCGGGAGCAGAAAGCGTAATGATAGGAAGCATATTTGCTGGTACCGAAGAAGCGCCCGGAGAAACGATACTCTATCAGGGTAGAAAATATAAGGCATATAGAGGGATGGGAAGCTTAGGCGCTCTAAAGGAGGGAGGGGCCGAAAGGTATTTCCAGGAAAGGGGAAAGCTCGTTCCCGAGGGAGTTGAGGGGATGGTTCCCTACAAGGGAAGCGTGAAAGATGTCGTGAGCCAGTTAGTAGGGGGAATAAGATCCGGAATGGGATATATCGGAGCGAAAAACCTCAAAGAGCTGAGGGAGAAAGCCCTCTTCATAAAGGTGAGTTCATCCGGCGTCAGGGAAAGCCACCCACACGATGTAATAATCACCAAGGAATCCCCAAACTACTGGACGAGTGGAAACTCCCTTTAAAAGGAGACGATCAAAAGATGAAAAAGCTGGGGCTTCTGGGGTATCCTCTTAAGCATAGCTATTCAGCAAAGCTATACAACGCTTTATTCAAGAAACATGGAGTAGATGCAGAATATATTAATCTCGAAATCGAACCAGCCGAGATAGAAAACACGATAAAGGCGATACTCAGCAACGAGAGCTGGATCGGCTTTAACATAACCAAGCCTTACAAGGAAAAAGTGGCGAGATATCTCTCCTCGCTAACGAAATCAGCGCAGGAAATAGGAGCGATCAACATAGCTTTGAGAGAAAATCACCTGGGAGATAATACCGATTGGAAAGGTTTCTACAAAAGTCTGCAGGATTTTCCCGACATCAAGAGCGCAACCGTGATAGGAGCAGGAGGAGCGGGTAAAGCCGTAGCCTATGCCCTCTTAAGGAAGGGCATTAAAAGGCTATTTATCTTAAACAGAACGATATCAAAAGCCCAAAGGTTAAAGGAAAAACTATCACATCTATTCAAAGATGCCGAAATAGAGATTAAAGCGCTTGATGAAAGTGGTGTCGCGATATCCGAATCCGATATAGTGGTGAATGCTACACCGGTTGGCATGTATCCCAAGGTTGAGGAAACCCTTCCCATTGACTTTAAAGCATTCACCTCATCAAAAATAGCCTATGATCTTATATATAACCCAGAAGAGACCTCGTTTCTGAAGGAAGCTCGCTTAAGGGGAGCTAAAACCATAAGCGGAATAGAAATGTTTCTCAATCAGGCAGCTGAAAATCTCCAGCTTTGGGGATTTGAGGAGCTTTCCCATGAAGTAAGAGCGGTTGACATACTGAGAGAATTAGCTTAAAATTAAGCTTCGGTTGGTGGGGCTGTAGCGCAGTGGGAGCGCGCTTCCTTCGCACGGAAGAGGTCACGGGTTCGACTCCCGTCAGCTCCACCAATTTTTTTTATTTCAAGCTTCCTTTATCGCCCCGGATTCCATAAGAACTCGCAGTATTTCCCTTCCCTCTCTTATCTTTCTTTCTATTCTGCTTCTAAGCTCTCCTTCATCGAGGTAAACTTGAGCCACGCTCTCTTCCATGACTTTTTTAGCAACCGCTAATGCTTCCTCCACATACATTTCCTCCTCATCCATAGTAGGAACTATGTAATCCTCCCTTAAGCCCCTCTTATAAGTGAAATCCGGGACCGGGTTTGGAAAAAGCTATGCAGACATCGGCGCCCTCAAGCGCCTGCTCTATGCCACCGCTTTTGCCATCAGGATTGGTTATAAGAGCAAACTCGCGCCTTCGCAGATGGGATAAGCGTCAACACCGCCCAAATACTTAAAGAGAAGCGCCTTCCCCTCCATAACCGGCAAACCAGCCTCGGGTCCTATGTTCCCAAGCCCCAGAATCCTCGTTCCATCCGATATGATAGCTATGGTATTACCCCAATTGGTATAGTCATAAACCTTCTCCTTATCTTGACTTATCTCCCTGCAGGGTGCCGCAACGCCCGGAGTATACCATATGCCGAGGTCCTCAAGGTTTCGAATTGGAACCTTAGGAATCACCTGAACCTTCCCCTGATAAACAGGATGCAGTCTTAAAGCCTCACGAGAGGGTTCCTCGGCTTTTTAAGAAGCTCTTCCAATTTCCCCACCCAAAGATCCCCCTTATCACAGCATAAAAAATTAGGACTCAGCTCTCCGCATAAGGGAAGAGCCAAGTCCCCTCTCTTCTTCCACGAGCGTTTAAAGCTTAAATCTCTTTACAAGCTGCGCCAACCTCCCCGCTATTCCGCTCAGCTCCTCGCTTTCTTGGCTCACACTATGATTGACATCCACCTGCTTTCTCACAGATTCCACAACGCTCTCTATCTGCTGAGCCACATCGGCAACGCTCTTGGTAGCCATATCCATAGCGCTACTCATTTCCTGAGAAGAGGCGCTCTGCTCCTGAGCAGCTGCCGCCGTCGTCTCTATGAGACTCGTCATTCCCTCTATCTCAGCGCTTATCTCCGAAAAGAGATTAACTACCTCCTCAGCTCCCTTAGCCACCACCGAAATATCCTTAACAGTTTCATCCGTTAGCTCTCTCACGCGGAAAGCATCGCTCTTTATCTCCTCAAGGGTCTTGCTTATGCTCTCAGTAGCGCTTCTACTTTCCTCAGCCAGCTTCCTTATCTCATCTGCAACCACAGCAAATCCCTTTCCGGCTTCTCCAGCGCGAGCCGCCTCTATCGCTGCATTCAACGCAAGAAGGTTGGTCTGCTCAGCTATAGAACTTATGGTTTGAACTATCTCTCCTACGCTCCTCGTGCGCTCGGCAAGAGTTTCCACCTGCTTAGCGGTTCCCTGAACGCTCTCATAGTTGCGCTGGCTGAGCTCCATAGCTCTCCGCGTGATTTCAACTCCCTTCTTAACGAGATCGATAACCTCGCCCGATTTATCCGAAAGATCCTGAGCGGACTTGGCAACGTTTTGGGCGCTCGCTGCAACCTCCTCTATCCCGCTGTTCACCTCCTCAATCGAGGCAGAGACATCCTGAACGAGATTATTTACCTGCTCCATACGGGTTGAAATACCATCGCTTATCGAGCTTGCTTCATCCGCAGCCGAGGCAAGTGTCCGGGCTGAAGAAGACAGCCTAAGAGATGTCTCGGATATAGATTTCATCGAATCCCTCAGTGCAGCCGTAGCCTGATTCAGAGCCTCTGCCATCTGAGCAACCTCATCCTTACCTTTAACATCGAACTTAACGGTGAGATCACCCTTGCCAAACTCTATCACTGACAGGGCAAGCTTTCTTATAGGATTCGCTATAGACGAGCTAACGAAGAAAATTACCACCGCAGAGACGCCAACAATGACAGCGAATATAGTTATAAGAAGATGCAACAGATGGCTAACCGGCGCCATAAGCTTATTCTCAAAGACATCAACACCAAGAGACCACCCCTTAGCCGCCTTTACCGGTGCGTAGAAAAAGTAATCAACCGTGCCATCTGGGCGGATATATTTGCCAAATCCGGTCTCCCCCGCTATCATCTTCCTACCAAGCTCGTCAAACCCTTTGTATCCAGCTTTAGACGCTTCCGTAACTCGAATCTTCATTACAGCCCTCTTATCAGGATACGCAATCGTCAAACCGGTAGAATCAACGATTCCAATGGCTCCCATGCCACCTATGGCTTTCTTGCTTGCTATCTCATCAGAAAGCCTCGTCAAAAGAATGGTCGCCCCGATTAATCCTATCGTTTTGCCACTCTCATCTTTCACCGGAACTGCTATAGCGCATATGGGCTTACCAGACGCTTTAGATATAAGTGCATCGCTTATAACCACATCTTTGCCCTCTTTCATTATCTCCTTAAAGTAGCGCCTATCGGAAATATCAGCGCTAACCCCAGCGGTTGAAATCGACTTTCCGTCAGGATATGCTATAAAGAACATCTCTAAATCGGGCGCCGCCTTTATCTCCTTCTTGAGCTTCTTTATCAAGTCCTGCCACTTGCCCGTCTTAAGCGCCTCTATAACCGCGTTTCTCTCAGCGAGAAGCTTCATTTCCCTGACTATGCCGTTTAACCACTCGCTCACCCTATCGGCAGTGCTTTGAGCGATCTCCATCGCCATCTTCTCCGTTATCGAAACGACGGCGTTCCTCACGCTGGTTTCGATAACGAAAGCTCCTATTACCAATATGACAGTGACGGGAACAAGGATAAGAAGAAGCATTTTAGACTTTAAGCTTTTCAAGATAGCCTCCTCCCTTCTTTTGAAGCTTGATTCTTACCCACCTATTATCGCAGGTACAAGCTTCACCTCGCTTCCCGGTGGAACCTCATCATCAAGGGTGAGAAGCTTTCCGTCCGATGAGATCGCTATACCAAACATATCAACGGGCGTGGAGGTAACCTTCAATATATCCATTACCTTCATCGGCCTATTAGCCTTTACCTCCACAACCTTGCCTCCCTTAACGTAGTTCCACACCTTTATGCTCATAAAGCCTCCACCCCCCTCTATTATTCTACCTTAAACACGCTAACTGTGTCACGCATTTTAGAAGCGATATTGGCAAGCTCTTCAGCAGATCTCGTAATATTCTCAAGTATTCCCGTCTGCCGGGTCGCACTCTCCTCAACGCTCTTTATCTTTTCACTGACCGCCATAACGTTCCTCGAAATCTGATCAACTCCTGCTGCCATCTCCTGAGTCGAGGCTGACTGATTCTCAACCGCAGATGAAATTCCCTTAACCCTATGGCTAACCTGTGCGATGGCATCGACTATCTTGACCATTCTCCCACCGGTGGACTCGACTACCTGAACGCTTTCCTCAACCGACTTTTGAGCCTCATCCACCGCGGTAGCGGCAATTCTCGTCATCTCCTGAATCTTTCCAACGATATTCCCTATCTTTCTCGCTGCCTGGCTCGTTTCCTCAGCCAGCTTTCTAACTTCATCCGCAACCACCGCGAATCCCTTTCCTGCTTCGCCAGCGCGAGCAGCCTCTATCGCTGCGTTCAACGCAAGAAGGTTGGTCTGCTCAGCTATGCCCGTTATCGCACTAACTATCTCCCCTATCTCCCCAGAAGCCTTCTCAAGGTCCCTCATAACATCAGTAGTTCTCTTTGCCACATCCGCTACCCTCGTTATCGAAGAGATGATATCCTCTATAGCGCTTCTTCCTACCTCAGCTTCCCTTCTCATCGCCTCAGCCTCTTGAGCCACGCTTGAAGCCTGATCCGCAACGGTCTGATTAGTGCTTGCCACCTCCTCTATGGCAGCGTTTAGCTCCTGAACGGAAGCGGCTATTCCCTCAGCATCGCCCGCCAGATCCTTTATAGTGTCCGATATCGCACTTGAGGAGGAGCTTGCCTCCTGAACCGCCGAAGCGAGAGATTCGGCATGGCGTAGGGTCTCACCCGAAACGCCCTTTATAACCCCTATAGCCTTAGCAAATGATTCAACAAGCCCCTTAAATGCACCTATAACCTCCTTAAACTCCTTATCACCGCTCGTCTTTACCTCCAGTCTCAGATCCTTCGTCTCCGCGAAATGCCTTATCTGCGATATAAAGGCACCAAGAGGCTTGATCAGTATGAGATTAAAGAGAAGGTAAAGCACAATAGCGGAAACTATAAGAGCTATAACTCCAACCAGGATCTGTCTATTTCTTATATGTGAAAGATAACCCTGAACATCGTCTACATAAAAGCCCGTGCCCACTATCCAGCCCCAAGGCTTAAAGAGCTTAATATAGGTAAGCTTGGGATATGCCTCCTTCGTTCCCGGCTTGGGCCACCAGTAGCTTACGAAGCCCTCTCCCTTCTCCTTGCAAACCTTGACAAACTCTCTGAAAAGGTATTTTCCCTTGGCGTCCTTGAGATTGCTGAAGTTCTTGCCATTCAGCTCAGGCTTTATAGGATGCATGATTATGTTGCACTCCATATCATTTACGGCAAAATATCCTCCCTTATCATATCTCATAGCGGCTATAACTTCTAAAGCCTTCCTCTGCGCTTCCCTCTCGCTCAGCTTTCCTGCCTCATAAAGGTTATAAAACTTTTTTATCACCGAGCATGCAGACTCGGTTAGCTCCTTAGCCTCTCTCCTCTTGGCATTCATAAGCATGTCCTCAGAAACGTTGCTCATATCGTACACATATACGACTGTCAGACCAATGAGAAGCAAAAGAGCCGTTATTATAACTTTGCCCCTTATGGTATTAAGCACGCTTTTCACCCTCCTTTAGAGATTTATAGTAAGCTCAACGTTTTTTATATCTTTCGGTTTTTCCTTAAGCGTTCCTATAAGAGCACAGACGACGGAAGCAAATATATCCTCAACGAACGGTTTCATGGGGATCTTAACCCCGTTTACCTTTAGTGAAACATACGATGGCAGAACAACACACTCCTCAAACTTTCTTCTCCCTTCGAGTATGGCAACAGCCATGCTACGACAGTCTTTCTCTCCGCAATGCCCACAATCGAACATCGGAAGCGGTGGAAACGATCTCTCAAGAGCGAGATCCGTGACTTTGTCGATCTCCTCAGGCGAAAAGACCGGAACGCCATTAAGCTCCCTCTCAGATGGCTCATCAAGGACACAAGCTATGGTCAGCTCATTCAACAACCTTCCCGCATCAAAAGCGTCTTTAGCCCTAAGTATGTTAGGAAAAGGCTTATCCTTGAAACCCTCAACGATTACCACATCGCTCGTTATCTGACTCAAAACCGATCTTAGGCTCTCTGAGCGGGAATAGATAACCGCAAAGTCATTACCCAAAGCCACCGTTTTCTCACTTCCAGCGGAAAAAAGAGCCTCGGAATCTTTAAGAGACTCTATCCTATCGAGGTCAAGATGGGTTGCGTGCTTTATAGTCGAAACGCTATAGCCTCTTTTAACTCTCAAAAAGGGTATCATCCTCATTAGCATACTCGTTTTACCTGAATCATGATAACCTATCACGCTAAAGCACTTTTTTACAGCCATCTCCTTTCACTCCTCCTTATATAAGTTCCTCAACAACCTTAGCCAGCTGTTTCAGATTACGACACTCAAAAACGGCAGAGCAGTGCTTCGCGAAAACGCTCATTATATTGTCTCCCTCATCCCATTCTTCCTTCGGCTGAGGATTGAGCCATATAACCCGCTTAACTTGCTTACTGATCCTCTCAAGTGATTTACCGGACTCGGGGTAGTAGTTATTCCTTGCATCTCCAAGTATTATAAGGGTACTTCTCCTTGAGACGGATGGAAGATAAACCTTCTCAAACGTCTCAAATACTCTCCCATAGTCGGAAAACGGCCTGTTTGAATACTTACCTTTCTCAAGGGCCTCTCTAACCGCTTCATCGCATCTCCTGTTTTTAAAGAAATCGGTCACTTCGTCCACCGTGTCTATAAAAAGAAAGGATCTCATAGACCTAAAGCTACTTTGCAAAACGCAAAGTAGCTCTAAAAGAAACTGGCTGAATATCTCAACCGATTGAGATACATCACATAGGACTACAAGCTCCGGCTTGGAAACTATCTTCTTCTTATATTTAAGCTTTAGCGGAACGCCAAAGGTCTCAAGACACGCACTCCTTAGCGTTCTGCCCAGATCTATACTACCTTTCCTCGCTCTTTTAAACCTTAAAGAATAGCGCGTGGCGAGCTTCCTCGCGAGGGCAGAGATTCTCAGGCGCATCTGCTCCATCTCCCAGTCATCGAGCTTGATATTTTCAAGGTGATACCACTCTATCTCTTCCGGCGTCATCCATCCGACTCTATCCTCGGAAATGCTCATTTTTTCCTTTTTCGTCATAAGCTCAACGATAAGCTTTAGAATCATATCCTCCACATACTGAAGCCTCTTATTCCATTCCATAAATTTCATGAACATATTTCTCTCTCGGGTTCCCATGCTGGATCCGCCTCCAATCAAAAGGTATACTGAGGACCGAAGAGAATGGTGATAGCCTTATCCCAGCCTATATTTTTCTTCGCTCGTCTTAAAAGATCCTTAATGTCATCTCTCCGCGGATTTACGCTCCCGAGTCCTTCAACCGCTCTGTGAGCGAGAAACTGCAGCAGTCTGTAGTCTCCTGCCTTTACCGCCTTAACGAGAAGAAGATAAAGTGGGCCCTTCAGACAGCTTCCAAGCTCTTCTCGCATTAAAACTCCCACACCCTGTGCACTTTCTACCATCTTCGTCTCATCCTGGGAAATTTCCTCAGCCCTGAAAGCGTCCAGATCCTCCCCCTTGTCTGATTCTGCCTTTTCCGATGGCTTAGGTGGATTAAAGAAAAATTGAAATAGCGCAAAAAATATCTTCATGTTCCTCTGATCCTTTATAAGGGTACACGCCAAGGCATTATAGAACCTCTCCTTATCCAAGCCGACCTCGGAAATCGCCTGAAGGGCATCCACGATCTCAGAATAGCTCACATTTATACCATATTTCCTCAGAAGCCGGGAAAACCTGAGAAGCTTTTCTACAAGAAGCTCATCCATATTCTCCTCTCCTCTCAAGCTACAGACGAAATGAAGGAATCAACATCAATGGAGTTTAACCTCTCTATATCGGTCTTATACTTGAGGATAATCCCGGAGGTAGACCTCACAACCTCATCGGTTAGCTCATCTACCTTAAGCTCAAGAAGCGCCTGAGCCCATTCGATAGCCTCGGCTATGCTCGGGGCTTTCTTCAAACCCAGCGTCCTCAAGCGTTGAATGAAGCATACTATCTCCTTAAGCAGCTTCTCACGGATACCAGGTACCTTCAGGCGTATTATCTCCATCTCCCTCTCAAACGAAGGATAATCGAGATAGAGATGTATACAGCGCCTCTTTAAGGCATCACCGAAATCCCTCGCATTGTTGCTCGTCAGCACAACGAAGGGAATGCTCTTCGCTTTAACCGTTCCAAACTCAGGAATTGAAACCTGATAGTCCGACAGGAACTCAAGAAGAAAGGCCTCAAACTCCTCATCGCTCTTATCTATCTCATCTATGAGAAGAACCGCCTGCCTTTCAGAGAGAATCGCCTTAAGAAGGGGACGAGGTAACAGAAACTCTTCCGAATAGATGGTCTGCTTTACCTCCTCCCAGCTTTTCCTCTCCCGCTGGTCTGCATAGATCCTCAAAAGCTGTTTCTGATAGTTCCAGTCATATAAAGCCTTGCTTGAATCTATTCCCTCATAGCACTGTAGCCTTATGAGCTCCGAACCCGTTGCGTCCGCGAGAACGCGCGCAAGATCCGTCTTACCTACGCCCGCAGGACCCTCAACGAGGAGTGGCTTTTTAAGCTTTATCGCTATATAAACTACCGTTGCCACTCCCTCATCAACTATATATTTGTTTTCCGCAAACCTCAACCTCAGATCCTCAGGTGAAGTGAACATTCTCTCACCTTCCTACAGAATAAAAATTTTACGGCACCCGGGGGAGGGAGGCCGGCTCCCCCAGGCACCGGATTCCGGAATCGGGCTAGCCCTTGGTCCCTATCCCTTAACCCAATCCTTTATAACACCGTAGCCATCCCATACGATCTCTCCCGTCTCCTTATGAATCATCTCAACGGCTCTCGTGGGACAGTGGCCGAGACACCAACCACAGCCCATACAGTAATCCTCATTAACCTTGGGAACATCCATCTTATCCTTTTCAAGAGTCAAAGCACCATACGGACAGAGATCTACGCATATTCCACACTTCGTGCACTTATCCTTGGAGAATCTGGGAAGTATGGGAGTCTTCTCCGCCATTGGGTTCTCCCTGGGCCAATCTCTCAGGTACATGAAGTCCTTAACCGCCTTACCTTTTATCTCATCAACGCTCTTATATCCCTTTCTTTCCATCCACTTCTCAAAGTCAGAGATAACCTTGCCAAGAACCTTAACTCCACGGGAGTAAACTGCGGAGCAAAGCCCAGCGATATCGCAGCCAGCCATGAGATATCTCGCGACATCATCATAGGTGAATATACCACCTATCCCTATAACCGGGATTTTCACAGTAGCGGTTATCTCCATGACCTTAGCAAGCGAGATCATCTGCCATGCCCTTCCGGGAAGAGCGCCCATGGACGCGGGAACTCCATAGAAGGTTCCGGTCTCGTGATCTATCCAGCATCCGTAAAACGCATTGTTGGCAGATATCGCAGCTGCTCCCGCCTTCTCAACGGCAAGTGCAACAGCAGCCATGTTTATACACTGAGGAGTCATCTTAAATATAATTGGAATATTTACCGCCTCAACGCAAGCCTTTGTAAGCTCATACGCCTTCTCAGGGTCGAGCGCAAGAGGCGCTCCAACCTCTTTCTGAGCAGCTTCTGCCCCAAAGGTAGCGTGCGGTCCTCCGGTATCCAGCTCTACCATCTTGACGCCAGCAGCTTCCATGTCCTTCAGGAAAGGTATCCAGGTATCGGGATCCGTACCTATCCCCGAGCAAGACCCTATAAAGAGGCAATCGTGCTCCTCACAAACCTTAAGAATAGCGGGAAGCTCTTTCTCAAGCCACTCTTCATAGGGCTGATTATGAAACATCTGGCCACAAACCCATGAATCCTTAAGATCGTTTCCAAACCTTCTGAGAGAGTAGAAATAAGGCCTGGGCCAGCGATTCGGCCCATCGATCTTATGGACCGTTTTCCCCACTAACCAACCTATGCCCTGCTCAACAACTCTCTTAGCAAGCCTATGATGCCCACCAAAATCACAGGAACTTCCTGTGAGTTTGGTGGGCATCATAGGCTTGCTA
>JAGHDO010000005.1 GCA_021159885.1 Synergistota bacterium
CTTAAGATGAGGAGCAACTTCCCTTATACCGCAATAAAGAAGCCTTATCGCTTCCGGGTTCGGCTTATCCTTGCCCATATAAGCGAAAAGATTCGGCTGCCTGCCGATCCTGAATGCTCTACAACCCGCTTTATAGAGAGATTCTACTTCCTCAAGTATATCCTCTACGGGACGATATTCCACTTTTTTACGCAGTCCTTCCGTGCAAAACGAACAGTGAGACGCCCTTTCGCACCCCCTTCCGGTTTCTATCTCGCATATTATATGAGGAAAGCTTGAGTGAAGTCTTATGATCTTCGCACCACGTATGGCCCATTCCCTTAACTCACAATAGTTTCTTTCAGCTAATAGTCTCACCTCTCCTTTAAGATAAGAATCTAAAACGGCGCACGGATCCCCAAGCGCCACGAGGTCAAAGGGCATACCCTTCACACTTAAAGCTCTCCTACCACCCTTAAGAGCATAGCCATATATAATGGGGCCACAGAGCATCTTAAACGGACGACTGACAGAAGAAGCTATATCTTGAAGCTCACTTAAGGTTAAAGGCGTTCCACCTCTGTACCTCCCAGGAACGGTTAAACCAGCAGTAACGATAAGAAGATCATAGGAATTTAGGAAAGTAAAGCGCGATTCCTTTTCCCTCCAGGCATCGACAGTTATATAATCAGGATCTATCCCGTGAGATGAAAGAACGCCCGCTAAATACCTCGGATAAGGGGATATATATGGAGGAACGCCAAAACAGGCAGGTTCGTCAACATAACCGTCAAGTATAAGGGCTCTCATCTCATAAGAAATTATAACCCATCTGTTATAATAAGGGAAATGAAAGAATTTTTAAAAGCTTTTCTTGAGATACTTAAGAAAAACCAGAGGGAAATTGAAGGATACAAATTCACGGTCCCTTCCTCTAAGGTTTATCCGTTTCAATGGCTATGGGATAGCTGTTTTCACTCTATCATATACTTGAGCTTGGGTGAAGCGGAATGGGCTAAGGAAGAGATCGTTTCAATTCTCGCAGGGCAATGGGAAAACGGTATGATCCCTCACATGATATACAGAGGAAGCTCCAAAAAACACCACGTGAAGTGGAACACGACGAAAAACACTTCCTCCATAACCCAACCTCCGATGATAGCCTATGCCGTAGAAAGAATTTATAGAAAAACAGATGATAAGAATTTCGTGGAAAAGGTCTTTAAACAGCTTGATAAATATTATGGCTGGCTTCGCACAGCAAGGGGGGATAAATACCTGCTTTACATAAAACACCCCTGGGAATCCGGACAGGATGATCTTCCAGTATGGGATCACATTTATGGAAAAAAAGACCCGAGCCGTAAAACCTTAAAAAGCTATAAAATTAAGATCTTAAGGGGAAGCTTACACTTCAAGGTCAAGTCCGTCCTGTTTAACTCCGTATATCTCAGAAACCTGCGATCTATGAGCTTTCTCGCAAGCGCTATCGGATTGAGCGAGAAAGCCCTCGCTTATGATCAAATTTACAAATTAACCGAAGAGGAGTTCAGGAAAGATCTGCTTGATCCCGAAGCGGGCATCTTTTTCGCCCTTAATGAAAATAAGCACATAAAAATAAAAACCGCAAATATATTTTTACCGCTATTCGCAAAGATGCTTAAAATCGAAGAAGCAGAACAGCTTATCGAAAAGTATCTCCTCAACGAAAATCTATTCTGGACGAAGTATCCCGTTCCCACGGTTTCCATCGATGAATATGCCTTTCAGCCCAACAGATACTGGCGTGGGAGCACATGGATAAACATAAACTGGTTCATCTACAAGGGCTTGAAGGAATACCATCTTAATGGCATAGCCGAGGAGCTCAGGCAAAGAAGCATCTCCTTAGTGAGTAAATCCGGCTTTCACGAATACTACAACTCCATAAATGGAATGGGAAGAGGACCCGACGATTTCGTATGGTCCGGACTGATATTCGACATGAATTAAGCAAATTTCCAGCACTTCACAAAATGCCCTCTCTCAACCTCAATAGTAGGAGGTTCCTTTTCACACATCTTTGAGGCTTCGGGGCACCTATCCCTGAACCTACATCCCTCAGGAAATTTAAGCAGGCTTGGGACGACCCCAGGTATGGTATAAAGACGTCTTTCTTCTTTATCCAGCCGGGGTATGGATTTCATAAGCCCATAGGTATATGGGTGCATCGGGTTATCAAAGAGGGTATACACATCAGCGGTTTCAACGAGTTTTCCTCCATACATAACGCCAACTCGATGTGAGACTTCAGCTATAACTCCAAGATCATGCGTTATAAAGAGTATAGATGTTTTGAACTCCTCCCTGAGAGCATTCATTAAATCGAGTATCTGCGCTTGAATGGTCACATCCAAGGCGGTCGTGGGCTCATCCGCTATGAGAAGACGAGGATTATTGACAAGAGCCATGGCTATCATCGCTCTCTGTCTCATTCCGCCAGACATCTGATACGGATACTCGTTTGCCCTCTGGCGAGGATTCGGTATCCCAACCTTCTCTATCATCTCAACGGCTCGCTCCCACGCTTCCTCCTCACTCACATCAGGATGATGCACCATGATAGCCTCTGCAATTTGAAAGCCTATGGTATAAACCGGATTTAAAGCAACCATGGGTTCCTGAAAAATCATAGAAATTTTCTCTCCCCTTATGAAGCGCATCTCCTCAGAAGATTTTTTGAGTAAGTCCTCCCCCTCGAAAATCACTTTTCCCCCGATGATCCTGCCGGGATATGGAACGAGCCTCATTATCGAAAGGGCAGTCATACTCTTCCCGCAGCCAGATTCTCCCACGAGCCCAAATACCTCTCCCTCTTTTATCGAAAACGATACATCATCTACCGCTTTGCCTACCCCATCTTCCGTATAGAAGTAAGTCTTTAAGTTCAAAACATCAAGAAGCGCCTTCATCTCCCTCTCCCAACCCCTCTCAATCTGGGATCAAGGAGATCTCTTAGAGCGTCTCCAAGCAGGTTCCAAGCGAGAACAAAAAGAACGATAGCCATTCCTGGATAAAACACTGTATACCAGTATTTAAAAGCCTCACCGGGAGCCCCTATAATCCAGTTCCTTGCATAGGATATCATCTGTCCCCAATCGGCATACCCCTCCGGAGCGCCAACCCCCAGAAAGCTCAACGCAGAAGCGGTAACAACCATAGATCCCATATTCATGGAAGCCTGAATTATGACTGGAAAGATGGTATTCGGAAGCAGGTGCTTAAATATTATCACGATATCCTTAACGCCCACCGCTTTTGCAGCCATAACATATTGCTCCTCCTTAGCCGAAAGAAAGCTTCCCCTTATAACGCGCGCATATCCCATCCAACCAAAGGCTATAAGGGCAATCATAACCTTATCAAGTCCCCTGCCAAGGATCGTCGTCAAAACCATAGCCGCCACGAGAAATGGAAAGGCCATAAATATATCCGTTATCCTCATCAGCGTCTCCTCAATCCATCCGCCGTAATAGCCAGCTATCGATCCTATTATTACCCCGATAAGCGCTGAAAAACCTACCGTTATCAGTCCCACCTTAAAGGCAGTTCTCGTGCCCCATACCACACCATAGAAGATATCATACTGACTTTGAGTAGTGCCAAAAGGATGGCCAGGCGAAGGGGGAGAAGGCTCCACAGACCAACCAGCCTTGGGAAGTAGATATGGAGAATCGGGAAATTCAGGCGGAGCTATTATAGGAGCAAGCAAAGCCACGATCATAAAGAAAATCACGAGAACCAAGCCCAAACACGCCGTAGGATTCTTAAGAAGCTTCTTTAAGATCCACCAGCTTCCTCTCATTCCAGTCTCACCCTGGGATCTATAATAGCGTACAGGATATCTACCACGAGATTTCCCAAAACGAGAAGCAAGCCATAAAATAGGGCTATTCCAAGAATTAGAGGGTAGTCAAGTTGCTGTGCAGCTCTCGCTGCCAGGCTTCCTATACCCGGGTAGTCAAAGATCGTCTCCGTGATAACCACACCTCCAAGAAGACCAAGTATCATCAGCCCCGCAACGGTAGCAACAGGAATAAGGGCATTTCTCTTAGCATGTCTGTTTATAACAAGCCTCTCAGGCACACCTTTAGCACGAGCGGTGGTTATATATTCCCTGTTCAAGACATCGAGCATGCTTGACCGGGTAATTCTTAATATAAAAGCCCACCAGAGATAGGAAAGGGTTATAATGGGAGCTACAAGATGCCTTAACGCATCTAAAGCCACATCAAAGCGCCCATTCAATATCCCATCGAGAACATATAATCCCGTATAAACCTTAAAGTGAGA
>JAGHDO010000006.1 GCA_021159885.1 Synergistota bacterium
AAGCGAGATAAGAGAAAAGTTCATAGGCCTATTAAGAAGATACGAAAGCGAATATCATAATCTTGTAGCCGAGCACATAGAAAAACACTTAAGAGCGCTCGGCTTAAGCGCAGGGAGGTGAGAAAAATGATAACGGTTTTACAGTTTGGAGAAGGGAATTTCATAAGAGCGTTCTTTGACTGGATGCTTCAAAAGATAAACGAAAGGACCGGAACGAAAAATGAGGTGTTTTTGATTCAACCAATACCAGAAGGAAGACTCGAAAATATACTTAAGGCAGGGGGAAAATACCACGTTCTCCTAAGAGGATATGAGAATGGAGAGTATAAAGAGGTTCTCGATCGCGTTGAGGTCATAAAAGATGGTGTAAATCCCTTTAAAGATTACTCAAAATTGCTTGAAGCAGGGAAAATACCTGAGCTAAAGGTAGTTGTTTCCAACACGACAGAGGCAGGAATATTCTACAGAAAGATGGAAAAGGCGGAAAACTACCCATCGATGTTAGCGGAAATACTATACGAAAGGTTTAAAAACAACTTGTCTCCCCTTTATATACTACCATTAGAACTTATAGAAAATAACGGAGACAAATTAAAAGAATGCATAATCAAATATGCGAAAGATTGGAACTATCCCAAGGGCTTTTTCGACTACCTTGAAAGCTGTAAGTTCTACAACACACTTGTCGATAGGATAGTGCCAGGCTTTCCTAAGGAGGCAGCTGAAGAGATCTTCAAGAAAATAGGAGAGAAAGACGAGAACTTAACGAGCGGAGAGCTTTTCCACCTCTTCGTCATTCAAGGAGATCCCTCCATTTTTGAGATCCTTCCCTTCGATAAAGCAGGGTTAAACGTTATACTAACCGATAATTTAAAGTTTTATAGAGATCGAAAGGTGCGAATATTAAACGGATGCCACACATCTATGGTACCTGTGGGGCTTCTAAACGGCATAGAGTATGTGAAAGACTTCGCAGAGCATGAAAAATTCGGCAGATGGCTATATGAGCTGGCTCATGATGAAATCGTTCGAGCTTTCTCAGATAATGATGAGACTCACAAATACGCAGATGAAGTCCTCCAGAGGTTCAAAAATCCCGCCTTAAAGCACAGCCTGCGAAGCATAGCCCTTAATTCCATAAGCAAGATGAACACGAGGGTGCGCCCAACGCTCGAGGACTACTACCATAAGTTCGGAAAGCTACCTCCAAGAATAACGGAGGGAATCGCTCACATGGTCGAACTCTATGACTGTGATGGTATTAAGGAGCTTCCGGGAGGACCACTAAAGCTATCAGATTTCAGTGAACTTAAGGGACACGATACGGAAAGCATTATCGAAAGCTTTTTCCCCAACCTCGAGGGCAAGCTAAAGAGGGAGGTGCTTACCACCATTGAAAAAATACGTAAAGCTTGGAAGCGAGGATAATGTAGTCGTCGCATTAGTAGAAGTAAGAAAGGGGGAAAAAATCCTTGAGAACATCATCGCAATAGAGGATATCCCGGCGGGACACAAAGTTGCGATAAAGGAGATATCAGCAGGTGAGAAGATAATCAAATATGATCATCCCATAGGAATCGCAACGTGCAAGATAAAGCCTGGTGAATGGGTACATGTACATAACCTTAAAACCACGTTAACCCCAGAGTGGAAGCCGAGATGGATCAAAGTAAGGAAGATAAAGCTAACCGATGTTAAACACCCTTCAAGAACCTTTATGGGATATCTCAGGGAAAGTGGAGAAGCGGGAACAAGAAACGAAATCTGGGTAATTCCCACCGTTGGATGCATAAACGGAATCCTGAGAAAAATCATTACAGATATTAAAAAGCCAGAATGGATAGACGATATCAAAGTTCTATCTCACCCCTACGGTTGCTCCCAGCTCGGGGGAGATCTCGAGCTGACCAGAGACATTCTCGCAGGGCTTGCGAGAAATCCAAATGCAGGGGGTGTACTGATCGTTGGACTTGGTTGCGAAAACCTTCAAATAGATACATTGAAAGAAAAGCTCCTCGGACATCCAAACATAGCATTTGCCACCCTTCAAGACATTGAGGATGAGTTTCATACCATTCAGAGTATCTTAAGCGAGCTTATGGAAAAGGCAAAAGCAGAGAGAAAAGAATGCCCCTTAAGCGCCCTCACCGTAGGGGTTAAGTGCGGAGGAAGCGACTCCTTCTCAGGGTTAACTGCAAATCCTCTTGTAGGTAAGCTCGCAGACTATCTCGTTCACCACGGTGGAACGATTCTGATGTCAGAGATACCGGAAATATTCGGAGCAGAGGACACGATAATATCGAGGATAGAGGATGAAGAAACGTACGAAAAGTTCGTGAAAACGATAAACTGGTTCAGAGACTACTATACGAGATACGGACAACCAATTTACGAAAATCCCTCACCGGGAAACATAAAAGGAGGTATAACGACTCTCGAGGAAAAATCCCTCGGAGCGGTGAAAAAGAGCGGTAGCGGAACGGTGAGCGACGTGCTTCGATATGGAGAAACAGCTAAAAAAAGCGGAGTAAATATAGTATTTGGTCCCGGGAACGATCTCGTTTCATCCACCGCATTGGCGGGAAGCGGAGCAACGATTATACTCTTTACCACGGGAAGAGGCACTCCATACGGAACCGTGGTTCCAACCGTCAAGATATCGAGCAATTCCAGTCTGTATGAGAGGAAAGCAAACTGGATAGACTTTAACGCTGGGAAGATAGCAGAAGGCGCGGATACAGAAGAGGTTTTAAGCGAGCTCATCAAGCTCGTCATAAGCGTAGCGAGCGGGGAGAAAACGAAAAGTGAGAAAAACGGTTTTCACGAAATAGCCATTTTCAAAGACGGGGTGATACTATGATGGTCATCGAGTTGATAGGAAAGGAAGGAATAGTAGCAGTATTAAGAGCAGATTCTCCAGAAAAATGCGTTAAGCTCGCCAGAGAAGTATTCGAGGGAGGGATAAAGATAATAGAAATAACCTTTACCGTCCCCGAAGCAGATAAGGTTATCTCGAGAGTGGCCGAAGAGCTTAAAGACGCTATCGTAGGTGCGGGAACGGTCTTAAATGCAGAAAACTGCAAAAAGGCAATTCAAGCAGGAGCCCGCTTTATAGTAAGTCCGCATCTCTCTGAGAAGATAGCAGAAACAGCGAGCGTGCCATACATACCCGGCATAATGACCCCCACCGAATATGTAAGAGCTAAGGAGCTTGGATGCGAAGTTGTAAAAATATTCCCCGGAAGCGTGCTCAAACCCACTTTTATAAAGAGCATGAGAGGACCTTTCCCGGAGTTTAAGGCAATTCCAACAGGTGGGGTCAGCTTAGATAACCTTGAAGAATGGTTCTCAGCGGGAGCCTTTGCGGTAGGAGTGGGATCAAACCTGACGAAGAAGGGAAATCCTAAGGAAAACGCGAGACTTTTCATAGAGAAGATAAGGAGGTGTAGAAAATGAGCAAGGTCATAACATTCGGGGAGATAATGCTTAGGCTAAGCCCTCCAAATCACAAAAGGATATTCAACGCTACAGAATTTGAAATTAACTATGGAGGAGCAGAAGCCAACGTGGCATCATCACTGGCTCAGCTCGGATTAGATGCTTATTTCGTAACAAAGCTTCCGGAAAACGAGATAGGAAGAGCGGTCTTAGGGCACCTAAGAAGATTTAACGTAAAGACAGATTATATAGCCGTTGGAGGAGAACGTCTTGGAATATATTTTCTTGAAATAGGAGCTTCTCAACGCCCTTCAAAGGTAATCTACGATAGGAAAGGCTCTGCTTTCTCACAGTCCAAGCCGGATGATTACAACTGGGATGAAATATTTGAAGGAGCAAGCTGGTTCCACTTCACGGGCATAACCCCAGCTCTCGGCGGAGATCTTCCAGAAATATTGCTTGAAGCATTAAAAAAGGCCAAGGAAAAGGGCATAACAACAAGCTGTGATCTTAATTACAGAAAGAATCTCTGGAGTCCTGAAAAAGCCAACGAGGTAATGAGCGAGCTGATCGAATACGTTGACATAGCCTTAGGAAACGAAGAGGACGCCGAAAAGGTCTTTGGGATAAAGTCTGAAAACACCGATTTCGCCACTGGAAAGCTCAATAGAGAGGGATACATAGAGGTAGCAAAGAAGCTAAAGGAACGCTTTAACCTTAAAGCCGTTGCCATAACTTTAAGAGAAAGCATCTCGGCTACCGTAAACGAGTGGTCCGCTCTGCTCTTTGAGGAAGGCACACCATACTTTTCGCGCAAGTATAGAATAGATTATATCGTGGACAGGGTGGGAGGAGGCGACTCCTTCGCGGCAGGGCTGATATACGGGTTTATCAAGGAAATGCCTCCTCAAGAAAAGGTTAACTTCGCGGTTGCTCTCTCCTGCTGGAAGCACACCATACCTGGAGACTTCAACGTCTTTGCAGCATCCGAGATATCCAAGCTTGCAAGCGGATACACATCAGGAAGGGTGGAGAGATAAAGGAGGAATGAGAATTGCCGATAAAGAGGAAGACGAGCAAATCCGGACTTGTAGAGGTCGTCAAACGCGGAGAATTGAAATATGAACACTTCTTGGTCTTCAAGGGAAAGGGAGAAGAAAGTGTCAGGCTCAAAAGCGATGACGAAGAAGCAGTAGTTGTGCTTCTCTCAGGCATGATGAAAGTGGAAGTGGACAAAAAAAGCTTTAACACCGGATATAGAAAAGATGTTTTTTCATCAAATGCATGGGCAGTATATATCCCCCCAAGAAGAGAATTCAAAATAACAGCTCTTATGGACTCGGAAATAGCCATAGCTTTCGCGTTTGCAAGCACAGGCGTGGAGCCCTTCATGGTAAAACCTGAAGAAGTCAAAACGAGAAGCGTAGGAATATGGAACTGGAGAAGAGACGTTAAAGACATAATAGACTTACGCTACGGTGCAGAAAGGCTCCTCGTTGGCGAAACGCTAAACCCTCCTGGAAACTGGTCAAGCTGGCCTCCGCACAAGCATGACGAGGACAACTTTCCAGTAGAGGTAAAAACGGAAGAAATATATTACTTTAAGATAAAGCCGCCAACCGGCTTTGGCATTCAGAGAATTTACGATAAAAAGGGTCTTGAGGAAGTTCACGTAGTATTTGATGGGGATACAACCTTACTTCCTCGAGGATACCATCCCGTAGTCGCGGCACCCGGCTACAGTCTCTACTATCTGTGGATCATCGCGGGAGAGAAAAGGATGCTCCTTATGAATGACGACCCGGATCATGCGTGGCAAAAATGCGAGGAAGCTCTTCTTAAAGAGGTTTTAAGGCGGGAGCCCGTTTAAAAGGCTCCCGCCTTTTTTATCACTTCCATAGCAGGGAAGGCAGCCACATGGCTATAGCTGGAACATAGGTAACGAGCATAAGCGCACCGACCATAGCTACGTAAAACGGGAACATCGCTTTCATGACTTCCTCTATCTTCATCTTCCCCACTACGCATCCTACGAATAAAGTATTTCCCACGGGAGGGGTACACAAGCCTATTCCCAAGTTCATCATCATTATAATCCCAAAGTGCACCGGATCAACGCCAAAACGCGTTACGACGGGTAAAAATATTGGAGTTGTTATAAGAATCAGCGGTGCCATGTCCATTATCATCCCGAGAAGCAAAAGAACCACGTTAATTATAAGGAGAATCACACACTTATTAGAAGAAATGCTCGTTATAGCAGTGGCTATCATATCAGGAACCTTAAGATAAGCCAAGAGCCACCCAAAGGATGAAGCAGAAGCTATGAGGAACATAACTATAGCAGTTGTAGTCACGGTTTCTCTAAGAACCCTCAAAATCCCCCTGAATGTGATCTCCTTATAGACAAATACTGCTATGAAGAAGGCATAAACCACAGCAGCAACCGATGATTCAGTAGCAGTAAACACCCCGCTTAAAACCCCGCCAAGGATTATCACTATGGTGAGAAGGCCCCAAATGGAATCAAGTATTATCCTTATGGCTTCTTTTCCCCTAACACGCGGATTTACAGGATATCCTTTCTTAATAGCTATAATATAGGCCGGAATCATAAGACAAAGCCCTATAAGTATACCTGGTATCGCACCTGCGAGAAACAGCCTTGCTATGGAGACACCTCCAGCAGCAAAGGAATAGATAATAGCGTTATGACTGGGAGGTATCACTAATCCCTCGGTGGAAGAGGTAACTGTAACCGCTATAGAATAATCTCTATCATATCCCTTTCTGACCATTTCAGGAATCATTATAGATCCTATAGAAGCGGTATCCGCAACGGACGATCCAGACATCCCTCCAAAAAGCATGGAAGCAACTATATTTGCAAAGGCGAGCCCTCCCCTTATGTGTCCCACAAACATGTTAGAGACATCCACAAGGCGCCTTGCTATCCCCGATTCAGTCATTAGCTGACCAGCGAGAACGAAAAAAGGTATTGCCATAAGGGAAAAGTTATCGAGAGGATCGCATAGTTTTTGAAGAACGACCATCGGCGGTAAACCAAGATAAAATACCGTGAAAAAGGAAGACAGCGCAAGCGTGAGAGATATGGGAACCCGAAGTAGCAGTAAACCTATGAAGCTACCCAAGAGAATAAATACCGGAGTCATCTTCGTATTTCTCCCCTCCTTAGGAACAAATAGATGAACCTTTCAAGCACGAAAACAAGCATTATAACGCCAGAAACTACAAGCGCAAAGTAAGCATCTGCCGCCTTTAACCCGGTAGCTGGAAGAATCTGGAAACGCGTCAACTCAACTATATCTCTACCATAAAAGATCATGAAGATAGCAAGCATTCCATATAAGGAGATCTCTATGATGACTGGGATAATCGCCTTTTCACCGAAAATCCACTTAGCAAAGACTTCCATAGATATATGAATGGATTTTCTAACGCCCCATGCTGCACCTATCAGAACGAAGTATATCATAACAACGCCTATAAGCTCCTCAGCCCATGTCAGAGGATGATTGAAGAAATATCTCATTACCACTTGAAGGAAGGTAACGCCAACAAGAAAAATGAGCACTATATATAATAGCCCAACTAAAAGCTTATCAAACCAATTAAAAACCCTCATTAAAGACTTTCTATTATTTAGCCATTGCGCGAATCTGCTCTATAAGCTTGGAGTACTTAGCTCCATACTTATCGTAAACTGGCTTAACAGCTTTTATAAACGGTTCCTTCTTCGGATGGAATATCTTACATCCGCTCTCCTTAACTATCTTAAGGGCTATATTCTCATCCTTTATCCAGAGTTTCTTCTGAAGCTCCTGTCCCGCGAATGCAGCCAGCTCAAGTATTTTTCTATCCTCAGGCGAAAGCTTATTCCAAGTGACCTTGCTAACTAAAACTACCTCGGGAACCATAGCGTGCTCATCCAGGGAATAGTACTTAGCAACCTCATAGTGGCTGGTCTCGTAATAGCTCGGAGGATTATTTTCAGCTCCATCAATAACGCCCGTTTGAAGAGCGGTGTAGACCTCCTCAAAAGCCATTGGAACTGGACGTCCGCCCATAGCCCTAACCATATCAATCATGACTGGGCTTTTCTGAACACGGATTTTCAATCCCTTGAGATCAGCCGGAGAAAGAATAGGCTTCTTAACCGTATAGAAGCTCCTCGCGCCGGAGTCCATGTAAGCGACTCCGATGAAGCCAGCAGCTCTGAGATCTTTAAGCATCTTTTGACCTATATCGCTCTCAAGAACCTTCCACATATGCTTCCTGCTCTTAAACATATAGGGTAAAGCGAAAACTGAGATCTTAGGATAAAAAGCGGTAACAGGAGAAATAGAAACGCGATTGATGTCTATAACGCCCATCTGCGTCTGTTCAATGGTTTCTTTTTCCGAGCCAAGAACCGCACCAGGATAAACTTCGATCTTTATCTTGCCGTTGGTCCACTTATTAACCAGTTTCGCCATCAGCTCAAGTCCCTCAACTGTGGAGTAACCCTTCTTATGATCATCTGCAGCTTTGAGAACGATCACATTCCCCTTCTTCTCCATAGCTAAGGCAAAGCTCGAGAATGAAACGGCAACGGCCACTACCAGCAGAACCACCAACATACGTCTCACGATAAACCCCTCCTTCCTTAATTATTTGTTTCCTTTATAAATAAATATACCGTAAGAACGGCCTTCCGTCAAGGGCAGATGGAACTTCCTAAACCCGTTGACTTTTTATCGTTATTATCATAGTATTTACTTGCAAAAACGAAACTTCGGAGGTGCGATAAGATGAGAAAGGTCTACCTCGATCACTCAGCCACTACGCCAATCGATCCAGAAGTTTTCGACGAGATGTTGCCCTTTCTAAAAGAGCACTTTGGTAACCCCAGCAGTCTTCACTCCTGGGGAAGGAAAGCAAGAAAAGCCATAGAAGAAGCAAGAGAATCAGTAGCTAAGCTAATTTCCGCCGATCCCTCAGAAATAATATTCACTGGAGGAGGAAGTGAATCTAACAACCTTGCCATAAAAGGAACAGCACTCGCCCTACAGGGAAAAGGAAAGCATATTATAACATCGTCTGTAGAGCATCACGCCGTACTGGAAGTCTGCGAATGGCTTGAAAAAATAGGTTTTGAAATTACTTACCTGCCCGTCGATGAATATGGAAGAGTCAGCATAGAGGATTTAAAGAATGAAATCAGGCAAGATACCATCCTTGTCTCAATCATGTATGGAAACAACGAGGTAGGAACTCTTCAACCTATAAGAGAAATAGGGAAAATTTGCAGAGAAAGAGGCATCATATTCCATGTAGACGGCGTCCAGGCAGTTGGACATATCCCCGTAAACGTGAGAGAAGATTTCATAGATATGCTAACGATATCAGCACACAAGATGTATGGGCCAAAGGGAGTAGGAGCTCTGTATATAAGGAAAGACATTAAACTTACTCCGCTAATTCACGGTGGCGGACAGGAAAAAGGGCTAAGATCAGGCACGGAAAATGTGGCAGGCATAGTAGGTCTCGGAGCTGCATCAAAGCTCGCCTTAAAGAGACTCTCCAACGGTGATGAAGAAAGGGTAAAAAAACTTAGAGACAAGCTTATCGATGGCGTACTACGCGAAATACCGGATGTCATCCTCACGGGGCACAAGGAAGAGCGCCTCCCCTTCCACACAAGCTTCTGCTTTAAATATATCGAAGGAGAAGCGATAGTACTACGCCTCGACGCAGCTGAAATAGGAGCTTCTACCGGGTCAGCATGCTCCACGGGAAAACCAGAACCAAGCCATGTTCTTATCGCGATGGGGATCCCACGCGAAATAATACATGGTTCTCTCAGACTAACGCTTGGAAAAGATAACAGCGAGAGCGATATAGATTATGCCATTGAAAAGCTAAAAGAAACTGTAGATGACCTGCGAAAAATCTCTCCTTTTGGAAAAAAGAAATAAATAGGAGGTGCGGCTCCGTTGTATACGGAAAAGCTCCTTCAGTTATTTCTAAATCCTAAAAATGTTGGGCGTATAGAAGATGCTGACGGGATTGGAGAAGTCGGAGACCCGGGATGCGGTGATGTAATGAGAATTTACATAAAAGTCAAAGACGAAAGAATCGAGGACATAAAATTTGAAACTTTTGGATGCGCAGCGGCAATTGCCATCTCTTCGATGATAACAGAGATGGTTAAGGGAAAGACCCTTGAAGAAGCTCTTAAAATAACAAACAACGATGTTGCGGATGCTCTTGGAGGCCTGCCACCCCCTAAAATGCACTGCTCTCTATTAGCAGAGCAGGGAATTAAAGCCGCGATAGAAGACTATTTGAATAAGGAGGAAAGAAAAGAGAGAAATCATAAGCGTGGAGGGCAAAGTGGAGATAATTAAAAAGGGGTAAGTCCCAAGAGGGAACAAACTTACCCCTTTTCTTCAAATTTACCTTACTACGTCATATCTCTTCGCTTTCGGATGGAAGCTCAAGCCACTTTTTACCATAAAGGAGCCTTGAAACCAACATGGCTGCATTAGTATCTCCCGTAGCATTAACCATTGTAGCGGGCGCATCAACTATCTGTCCTATCATGGCGATAATGGGAAAGGCTTCGGGGGGGAAACCGTAAACGCTCGTTATGATGAGCGAGGCAGCGTATCCTCCTCCAGGGACACCGGAAAGCGCAACTCCTCCAAGGATAGCAATCAAAATAGCCATGGCAAGCTCATAACCGCCGGAGAAGGGTTTACCAAAAACAGCAAAGAGAAAGGCTATCTTAAGTATCCCACTTAAGCAGGAACCATCCATGTGAATGGTTGCTCCTATAGGTAAAACGAGCTCCCTGACCTCACGAGGAACGCCTATCCTTCTTGCAGCATCCAAGTTAACAGGAAGGGTTGCAACGCTACTACAGGTTCCAAAAGCAGTAATCGCCGGAGGTATAATATTCTTCCACCATCTTCTAAGGCCTTCCATCCCCCCCGCCATATAAGAAGTAATGGAGTACATCACAACCCAATATACAAAAGCTGCTGGGAAGTATATGGCCGCTGCCCGTGCATAAGCCCCCAAAAGCTGAGTTCCAAGCGTCCCGGTAAGAGCAGCAAAATAGGCAAAAATTCCTATAGGTGCGTAAAGCATCACTATCCAGACAAGCTTAAGCATAGCTTCAGAAAGGATATCGAAAACGCGAGCTAAAGACCTCCCTCTTTCTCCAACGAGGTTTATAGCTATACCTAAAAGTATGGCAAAGATTATCATAGGCAGCATGTGAGATTTATCAAATAGTTGATAGAAAGAAGAAACCGTGAAGGTCTTGACCATTCTCGCTGCAAGTGAAAAACTCTTTATTTCCGGAGCTTTGGGAAGCTGAAAGGTTCCAGGCTGAACCGGTGGAAAGATCTTCAAAATAAAAATCATGAATACAGATGCCACGAGACCGAGAACTATAAATATAAATATGGTAGAGCCAAGTATCCTTCCAAGCTTACCTAAACCACCGAGGTTAATTATGGCTGAAACTATAGTAATGAAAACAACAGGTGTTACCACCGTAAACATAAGATTCAGAAAAATATCACCGAAGGGTTTTAGCTTAGATGCGGCGGGACCCATACCGAGACCTACGAGAGTTCCCAAAACCATGGAAAGAATAAGTATGAGCGGAAACCTATACCCCTTAAACAACTTCTCCAGAGACGCCAAGCTGCTCCACCCCCCTTTCAGGATCGGTTAGCGTTTGGCATACCATCTTACATGCAGCTTTGATTGCTTGGTTGTAATAATATCGTCTATCAAAGAAATTGTCAACGAAAATTAAACCTTCTCGAAGGGGTAAAAATAGTGCACATGAAACATAAGATTAAAGATATTCAGACTTTCTTCATAGAACTTTTAGCGCAAAATCAGTGGTTCTGCAAAACGGGATTAACAGTGGTTTGTTATGAAAGCACGATTTCACCAATAAGGGACCATGTTTCCCCTTTCAAAATTCTCACCTTAACGAAGCTCCCTATTAATTCCCTTTTTCCCTTAAATATAACAATTCTATTAGCCCTGGTTCTTCCTTGAAGCATTTCCCCCTTTGGAGCGATTCCATCTACGAGAACTTCAAAAACCCTTCCCTCAAGTTCTTCATGTATACTCTTAGCTATCCGCGCAACTGTTTCATTTAGCCGATTTATTCTTTGCTTCTTTGTGTTTTCATCTACCTGATCTGGAAAAGTAGCAGCTAAGGTACCGGGACGGGGGGAGTAGATAGCAGTATAGACAACATCAAATCCGACTTCCTCAACCAGACTTACGCTCTTCTCGAAATCTTCCTCCGTTTCACCGGGGAATCCAACTATGATATCGCTTGTATAGCTCGCTTCCGGGGAAGGAAAGGAAAGCTTAAGTCTATCTATAAGCCTCAAATAATCTTCTCTTGTATATCCCCTTCCCATTCTCTTAAGTATCTTCGTAGATCCAGATTGGACCGGCAGGTGAAAGTGCTCACAAACCTTACTGCATTCCTCTATAGCCTTTATAAGACCCTCGGTAAGATCTAAGGGATAAGAAGTGGTAAAGCGAACCCATTTTATCCCCTCTATTCTCTCTATTTCTCTCAGAAGATTAGCAAGAGAATATTTAAAGGGAAGATCCTTACCATAAGACTCTACGCTTTGTCCTAAAAGGGTTATCTCCTTATATCCTTGGGACGCAAGCTCCTCTATCTCCTTGAGTATGGAATCGGGATGCCTGCTCCTCTCTCTGCCCCGCGTGTAAGGAACTATACAATAGGTACAAAAGCGATCGCACCCATATATTATAGGGACCCATGCCTTAAAGCTTGAGCACCGTGCCACCGGAAGGCTATCCGTCTCCATTATTTTCTCATCATCCAAAAATAATAATCGTTCTCCCTTTAAAATCCTGGGAAAGGCTTCCTGTAAACGTGGAATAGCAGAAGGTCCCACAACAAGAACCACGAACGGGAATCTCTCTAAGAGCTTTTTTCCTTCCTTCTGAGCCATGCATCCGCAAACAGCAACTAAGGGTCTTCCGTTTTTCCTCCACAACCTATTTATTTTGCCGAGTTTTCCATAAACCTTCTTCTCAGATTTATCCCTCACCACACAAGTGTTTAATACGAGGAAATCACAGTTCTCCTCGCTATTAGCTTCCTCAAGACCAAAATCAAGCAAAACCCCACGTATCCTCTCGCTATCCGCAAGATTCATCTGACAACCATAGGTTCTTATGAAAAAGCTTTTAAAGCCCATCAAGAGATAATTCCCTCACCTTCCATTCTTCGGGAATGCCATTTGCGTTCCATCCCCGTAATTTATAATACTCATCGAGCATCTTGTCAAACGCCTCCTTAGGTAACTTAGCCTTCCTCTCACCTCGTGGAGGAAGAGGAAGCCCTTCCTCAAAGACACGCGGAGGCAAAATATCGTCTTTCCTCTCTATACCAGCTTCCCTAATATTGAATAATCTTACGAGATTCCACACCCTTTCTCCCACTTTAAGATACTCCTCCTCACTAAAACTGATACCTATGGAAAGCCTAAGCGCTTCTATCATATCTTCCACCGAAATGGGGAGAAAATCACAAACTATTAGCGAAAAAGCAACCGCTCTTTCATCCTGAACTTCCTTAACGAAGTCAGCGACCCCCTCCGTAGAAAACCTCCTAAGTCCTCCATCCATCTCAGCTCTAACCGTCCAGGCTCTTTGATGGCATGCTCCCCTATCCGAGGTAGCGTAAGCCAGCGCCATCCCCCATGAAGATCTCGGCTCATATCCCGGAATTTCCAACCCCTTAACATGCATCGCGAAACGCTGGGTCTCCCTGCCAAGCCTCTCTGAAGCCCTCCTAACTCCCTCAGCCAGAAGATCACCTATACCTCTACGATAGGCTATATCCTTTATAAGGCTTAGCTGTCCATCCAGATCCCCAAAGGAAGGAGCCTCACTCAAAAGGCCCTTCTCCGAACATTCCATAGCGAATCCCACTACCACCCCTGTGGATATGGAATCGAGTCCAAACTCGTTGCAGAGATAAATCGCCTCCGCCACCCCTTTAATATTATCAATACCATCATTGCTTCCCAAAAGAGCTATGGACTCGTATTCGACCTTGACATCCCTTCCGTCTTTAACCTTCATAACCTTGCCACATGCTATGGGACAGTTAAAACAGGAAACATCTCTTTTAGCATAATACCTAAGGTTAGTCCCAAGCAGGCCGTAAACCGGCGTTATAAAACCCTGTTTAAAATTATAGGACGGGAGTATGCCGTTTCTACAGACAGGATCGACCCAGTAAGAAGTTCCTATGACCCTTCTTGTATGTATAAAGTCGTTGTCAAGTATGACACGCATCAAGCGGGAGGAAAACCTTCTAAAAGCGTTTTCCTCATAAAGCTTCACCCTTCCGCTTCCCTTAACCGCTATAGCCTTAAGATGTTTGCTACCCATTACAGCCCCTGCCCCACCTCTCCCAGCTATCCCAGCCCTAAAGGGATCAGAATCCTTGTCAAATGAGATGGTCGCAAATCTCACCAAGTTCTCACCAGCAGGACCTATACATGCAACTGAAGCATCAGAACGAGTAAAGAGCCTAATTTTCTCCACTGTACCCTCTATGCCTAAGCCCCATATCTCACGAGCATCTCTTATTTCAATATTCTCGTCCTCAATCCATATGTAAACGGGGATATCGGCTTTCCCCCTGATTATTAAACCATCATATCCCGCTTTTCTTAACTCTGGACCGAATCTTCCCCCAGCGTGGCTATCCAGAAAAAGTCCGGTCAGCGGGGATTTGGTTATTACAACCATCCTGCCTGATGCAGGAAAAGGAGTACCGGTAAGCGGTCCTGTAAGAAAGATGAGAAGATTTTCTTCTGAGAGAGGATCAGCTCCCTTGAGCTCCTTATAAAGCAAATAAGCACCCATACCCTTTCCTCCAAGGAAAAGCATAATCTCCCTTTCCGAAAGCCCCCGCTCCGCAAAGGATTTCTCACTAAGGTTAATCTCAAGAAGCCTGCCAAACATATTTAGACCCACCTCCTCCTCGCTTATGTTAGAATAATATATCATCTCCCACCTTGTCAAACTTCATTTCTTTGATACAATTTAACGAGGTTTTATACTGGTATGCTAAGGGAGAAGGCGTAAAAGCGAAAATGGGATATGGCTTCTTTGCAGAGTATTTCTGCCATGTGGGACAGTGGGGAACTCATATGGATCCACCATGCCACTTTCATAGGGGATTAAGAAGCATAGACCAGATAAGCGTGAGAGAGATGTTCCTACCCCTCGTGGTGATCGATATTCACGAGAAAGTCAAGAAAAACCCAGATTATCAGGTCACGATGAAAGATGTAAAAGCATGGGAGAAAAAATATGGCCCCATTCCTCAGGAAGCCTTCGTGGCCTTAAGGACCGATTGGTCTAAGAGATGGCCAGATGCTAAGGCAATGCAAAACAAAGACGAAAAGGGAATAGCCCACTACCCTGGATGGAGCATGGAAGTTTTAAAGTATCTCTTCGAAGTGAGGAAAATAACCGCTATAGGACACGAAACCACGGACACAGATCCTGGAATATCAACCTCGAAAGACGATTACTCCTTAGAAAGCTATGTACTCAAGACAAACCATTATCAGATAGAGCTTTTAACAAATCTGGATAAGGTACCAGAATATGGTGCCTTAGTGGTGGTAACCGCACCTAAGCCAAAGGGAGGACCTGGCTTCCCCGCAAGGGTATTCGCAATCGTTCCGCAATGAAAAAGCTCTGCGGGGTTCCTTAAAAGGAACCCCGCAGATATCCATAAGCCAGCAGAACATATAGAGCCACACCTTTCCAAAGAACGTCCTCATCAACATCAAATCTTGGATGATGATGGGGGTAGATTATATTCTTTCCCTCATTTTTAATTCCAAGGAAAGCAAAAGCTCCCGGGATTTCCTGAAGGTAATATGAGAAATCCTCAGAAACCAGAACCATCTGAGCCTCAGCCACCTCGCTAATTTCTCTCGCTGTATCCATAATAAATTCCGCCAATTCAGATGTGTTAACGGTTGGAGGATATGGAGCCCTAAACAAGGAAACCTTTCCCTCACAATCCCACGCTTCCGAATACTTCTCAACAACGCGTTTGAGCCTCTCCATAACCGCATTTCTAATCTCCATATCAAAGGTTCTTAAGGTTCCCTGCATAACTATTCTGCTTGGAGTAACGTTATAAGCATGGCTACTTTCCACAACAGGAGCGGCTATAACAACAGAAGAAAAAGGGTTCGTATATCTTGAGACTATCTTTTGAAGAGCGTTATATATATCGGCAGCCGGAACGGTAGGATCCTTAGTAAGATGAGGAAGAGCCACATGTCCCCCTTTTCCTCTTATCTCTATGAGGAAACCATCTGAAGACGCCATCATGGGCCCTTTCCTTGTGGCTATGGTTCCAGAAGGCAGATCAGCCCACACATGAATGCCAAATATAGCATTCACACCTTTCAATCCACCTTCTTCTATAATTTTTTGAGAACCACATCCACCCTCCTCTGCAGGTTGAAAGATAAGCTTGACATTACCCCCAAGGCTATCCCTAATTTCTGAAAGTATTTTTGCCGCCCCAAGAAGCATAGCCGTATGAGCATCATGACCACAAGCATGCATCTTGCCCGGAATCTTAGACCTGTAGGGAACATCGTTCTCTTCCTCGAGCGCCAAAGCATCCATATCAGCTCTTAAAGCAACCATCTTATTTCCGCTACCTTTCAATATACCTATAACGCCGGTTTCGGCGATCGTATAAGTTTCATAACCGAATTTCTCAAGCTCTTTCTTGACGATCTTTGATGTCTCCTTTTCCTCAAACTTAAGCTCCGGGTACATGTGAAACCTTCTTCTCATCTCCACTACGTAATCTTGAAGCTTCTTAGCTCTTCTAATCACGAAATCCTTCAAGATTCCTTCCCCCTTTCATCAAGTGAAGCCCTTGCAGTCCTCCAGTTTATGAAGTAGAGGATACCAAATATCACAAAGCCCAAAAATCTCGAAAGCAGAATATCTGGTATGAGAAGGAGAGCTGCTACGGCAAAGAGAATCCTCTCATAGACAAGCAATTCTCTCTTTAGCATTCCTATAACCGCAATTGCCATCGAGTATAAAGCCACAAGAGCGCTTGAAATCGCCCAAAGAAACGCTCCCCACGAGAAGTTAACGAGTAAAAGCACCGGATTATAGGCATACATATATGGTATTATAAAACCAGCTATACCCAAGCCAAGTCCCGTAAAGGCAACCTTAGTTGGATTAGCCCTCGCTATAGCAGCAGCAGTATAGGATGTGAGAGCAACCGGAGGAACCACAGCAGACATCGTCCCAAAATAAAACGCGAAAAAGTGGGCAACGAGGTTATTCACACCTATCATAATAAGAGCGGGAGCAGCCACCGTAACCGTTATTATGTAGCAGGCTGCAGCGGGCAAACCCATACCAAGTATAATAGCGGTTATCATGCATAAAACAAGCGTAAGCCAGAGATGTCCCCCAGAGAAATTTACGATGTTATATCCAATCTCTTGCCCAAGGCCAGTCATACCTACCACGCCTATCACATACCCCACTATAGCACAAACTACCCCTATGGATATAGCACCCACCGCACCCTCATTCAAAGCTCCAAGTATATCCCTTAAAGAAAGCCTCGTATCCCTACGAATCGCTCCGAGAACTATGATAAGCCCTAATCCCATAAGCGCACTAATAATAGGACTAAAACCCATTATTAAAGCGCCTATCAGAAAAACAAGTGGAACCATCATATGCCCTCTTTCCTTTAGAACCTTCCCTATCTTGGGAAGCTTTTCGCGAGGTATCCCCTCAAGCCCCCATTTGGCTGCACCAAGGTCAACCATATTATAAAGCGTGAAATAGTACAGAAGCGCTGGAACAAAACCAGCGTACATGATCTTTATATAGGGAATACCAAGAAAAGAACTCATTATAAAAGCAGCAGCACCCATTATCGGCGGAGTGATAATCCCCCCTGTAGAGGCAATTGCCTCCACCGCCCCGGCGAAATACGGCTTGTAACCGGTTCCTATCATCAGAGGGATTGTAAAACTTCCCGTTGTAACGACATTTGCCTGTGAGCTTCCGCTAATTGTCCCAGTTAAAGCACTCGCTATTATGGATATTTTCGCAGGCCCTCCTCTCTTAGTTCCCACCATAGCCGATGCGAGATCATTGAAAAATTTGGAAGCTCCACTTGCCTTAAGAAAACTCGAAAACAGAACGAAAATAAACACATATGAGGAAGAAACCATAACCGCTATACCCGGTATTCCTTCATTAGTCATGGTCATGCGAATCATTATCCTTCTTAAGTTATAGCCCTGATGTGAAAATGGCTCCGGAAAATAAGGACCAAAGTAAGCATAAAGCAGGAAAAATGTCGCAAAGATGGTCAGAGGCAGTCCCACAACACGGCGCGACGCCTCTATAACGAGAAGCATAAGACTCATGCCGTAAACATAATCCAAAAAATTCGGATTAAGAAGCTCTCTAAGCATCCTCTCATAATTGATTGAGAAGTAAATAGCAACCCAAAGGGACCAAAGAGATAAACCCCAATCCAAAAGAGTAGGTCTATCCTCGGGAGACTTCGAGGTAGCTGGATAATACAAAAAGGCAAGCGCCATTAGCAAACCAACATGTATAATATTTCGCTTAATAATGATCGTCAAGCCTATGCTATTCATCCAGAGATGAACAAGAGAAGTAAAAACGCCGAGGGCAAATGCCCAAAAAGCTACTTTCCCGCTCAATCGTCGCAACTTTCTCTCCATGACCATACCCCTTTCTCCAGCATGATTTGATTAAAAAGGGGTGGCGTTTTTATGCAAAAACGCCACCCCCCGAAAGAACCTCGAAGATAAGGCTCACTTCTTCATTTCCGGAGGAAGCATATCCTTGGGAATCTTTATCCCGTGATCCTCATAAAACTTAACCGCTCCTATGTGGAACGGAACCCCACCTATCTTAGTGGCATTCTTAAGGCTCAAGAAAGAGAGAGCATGATGCTGTTTCTTCATCTCATCAAGTGCCTTAAGGTACATCACCTCGAGCATCTTATAAACGATATCTGCTGGAAGATCTTTCTCCGCAAGCAACGCACACGGATTTGCTGCAACTCTCAAATCCCTATCTTGATGAGGATATATACCTTTTGGTATTATGCCTCGCACATAAAAGGGTGCTATCTTACGCAGTCTTGCAAGCTCCTCATCAGATATCTCAAGCATGCCTACGGGCACTCTACCAGCATAGGCTTGGGCAACCGCTGCAGTTGGAATACCAGCAGCTAAATAAGCAGCGTCTATTAATCTGTTTTGAAGCGCTTCAACAGATTCACCATATCCCATATATTCGGGAATGATGTCCTTAAATGTAAGCCCTGCCGTCGCTTGCAACAATGCCTTCATATAAAAGTGCGGATTGCCCGCCGGTCCCACAGCTACCCTCTTGCCCTTCAGATCCCTCCAATGCTTTATCCCCGTATCCTTCCTGTAAATCACCTGCGTCATTTCAGGCCATAGAGCGGTAACATACCTTATATTCTTTATAGGCTTACCCTTAAACTGCTGAAGACCAGCGTAGGCCCAAGAAGCAGGAGCGCTACCTGCTATGCCCATTTGAATCTCCTTGCGGCCAAGCATGGTAAGATTCTCAATGCTACCCCCAGACGTCTGAGCAGACCACTTGTATCCTGTGTTTTTAAGGTATTTGTTAAAAGTATTGGCTATTATGGTACCCGCAGGGTAAAAAGTTCCTCCTGTCGAACCCGTACCAATGACTATAAACTTCTTAGCAAATCCTATACCAAGACTGATGGAGAGAAACAGAGCTATAACCGCCAGAACCGCACCTATCTTCCTCAAACTCATTTTTCGTTCCCTCCTTTTAAAATATGATCCTTTCTTTAAAATTATACCATTTTAGAGGAGTCCTCGTCCAGCAAAAAAGAAAAAGGGGCATCCCTTCTAAAGAGATGCCCCTTCAAAAAAACAAAAAGGCCCTTTGGCAGCGACCTACTCTCCCGCCCGGTCTCCCGAGCAGTACCATCGGCGCTGGAGGGCTTAACTTCCGGGTTCGGAATGGAACCGGGTGTTTCCCCTCCGCCATAGCCACCAAAGGACCCTCTTCTTTAGTCTGCACCTTAGCAACTGAATAGGGAGAGATTAGAAGAGGTTTAAGGCCTCGGTATATTAGTACCGGTCAGCTCAACCCATTACTGGGCTTACACCCCCGGCCTATCTACCCGGTAGTCTCCCGGATACCTTACCCGCAAGGTGGAAATCCACCTTGCGGTAGGATGCCTCATCTTGGGGCGGGCTTCGCGCTTAGATGCTTTCAGCGCTTATCCCAACCGGACATGGCTACCCAGCGATGCGCCTGGCAGCACAACTGGTACACCAGAGGTCCGTCCACTCCGGTCCTCTCGTACTAGGAGCAGCCCCCCTCAAGCATCCTGCGCCCGCGGCGGATAGGGAC
>JAGHDO010000007.1 GCA_021159885.1 Synergistota bacterium
ATCGAGATGTGTGCTTCAAAGCGGAGTCCCCATAAATTCGCTCTATAAAAAACGTGTCCGAAGTCATAACTATTACATGTGAAAGATGTAAAACCTTAGTAAGCCTGACAAAAAAGTTAAATAGCTCGTTTATCAACGGCCTCTGATTATTCGGACTGTTTAAGTAAACCTCCTTCAGCTTCTGTAGCTCGTCAAAGACTATCACAGGAGTTACTCCTTCCTCCCTCGAATCCCTCTCCAGTATAAGCTTCATCTCCTCAAACGCATCAAGCTCTCCACGAAATATCTTATCCATATCAGATAATTCAACCTCAAAAACCCCTAAAGGTATCCGCATCAAAGACGGTACCCTCTCTAAAACCCTCTTCAACCACCCCTTTTCCTTAAAAAACAGCTTTAATACACTTTCATATCCACTAATAACCCTCTCCCTCAAATCATACCAGTAATACTTAAACTCACCCTTAGGTAGCTCCTCAACCACCCTCTGCAAAAGCGTGCTTTTACCACTGGACTTAGGACCATATACGAAAAGAATAGCATTGGGTTCAGTCCGCAAATACCTCTTTAGCCATTTCGCTTCCCTCTCCCTGTCCCAAAATTTCATCCAAATACCTCCCTTATCGCTCTCCACAAAAGCCTGCTTTGAGGCCTTACCGTCCCCTCAAGCGGATTGTAAAATAGCATGTTCGCCTGGATTAAAAAAAGCCGCACCTTACGTGGAATCTTTTCCGCCTCAATCTCTCTCTCTTCCTTTCCCATCTTTATAAAAGCTTTCTCTACTTCCTCTATCACCGCTATATTACCTTTTTCTCCCTCTTCTACCGCTTCTAAAAAACTCTTGAGCTTCACTTTTTGATCGTTGAGCATCCTTTCAACTGATCCTCTTTCCCCATATCCTCTTTTCTTATCCTCGAAAACCCTCACCATGTCTCCTATCTTTCCGCCTATATAATCCCACAAAAGCTCTTTATCACCGAATCCAAACTCTTCATACGCTTCAAAAGCCTTTTCTTTAGACAGGTCATCTACTAATATATATTCTGCTCTCCCTTCAAGGTGAGCATTGCTATACACATCCTCTATAAATAAACAATCGCTCGTTGAACATAAACAATGACACAAATGCTTCTCCTTAGTCATACCAACAAGGAAATTAAACAAACCATTTAGTACAGGCCTGCCTGCAGCATTCATCACTTCCCTTATCGTCTGCATCTCGTCTAAAACAAACACCGGCTTCAGCCTCTCCTTAACTATCTCCTCAAACACCACCTCTAAATACCTGAAAACATCTTCTTCCTTCCTCATGCTTCTAAACAAAATATCAAACAATCTCTCTGAGATAGGAATACCTTTAAACTTCTCTAATGCTCTTCCTCCTGTTTTTAATACCTCTTTAATGAATTCCCTCACTGCTTTTTTACCCTCTCCATATTTAACCTCAAAAAGCACCTGTAATAATTCTCCTATGTTTGATACCTCTCTCCACCTGAAATTTATATAAAACACTATATACTCCTCAGGCAATTCCTCAAACACCTTCATTAAAAGAGTGGTCTTTCCGCTGTTTATAGGACCATAAACAAAGTAAACCAGATTGGGCCTCCCAGAGAGAACCGCCTTAAGTTCCTCTTTCTCCCTTTCCCTATCAACAAACTCAGGTATATCTACTACACCATTTCTCATTCAACCCACTCTCCCTTTCGGTCTCCCAGGATTTCCCTCACAGCTCGCTCATCAAGCTTGTCCTGCAGTTCCATTTTTAATTATTATATCATTTGGATTCTTATGGTAAAATTCTCTTAGTAAGAGCTCTTAAAAGGAGGGAACGAACATGGAAGAAGAGAGAATGCTTGAAGAGGTAATACCTGAAGAGACGAAACCCGAAGAGAAGGAGAAAGAAACAAAGGAGCTTGTGGTAAGCGCCCTTAAAGAAATACTACCCACAGATGAGTTTCGCGAGCTTATACAGGAAACATTAAGACCATCTATAGAGTACAGGCTATTAAGAGACGAGTTCACCCTGCTTTCTGCTCGCCTTGAGGCAAGCTTCGAGGGATTCAGAAGGGAGATTAGCGCCTTAGCAAGCGAAATGAAAGCGGATTATAGAACTTTACGTGAGGAGATGCTCAATGCGACGAAAGAGGCTTTAAGAGAAATAACGGAAACGCTAAAAGGACTTCAGGAAGAAGGAGAGGAAATAAGAAGGAAGGTGAAAGATACTTTTTCAAAGATTGAGGATAGCTTCTTGAAAACATCAAGCAGAATAGAAAGTGAGATAGTTGAGACCTTGAAAAAGATAGATCTCGAAGCTCCTATGAAGGAAGTTAGATCGGACTTAGAATCGTTCAAGCGCGAGATAAAGGGAGTTCTTGAAGGTGAAGCAACGAAAATTCAGGACGTAGCCACTGAGCTAAAAGAGGGACTGAGCGAGATAGAAAGTAAACTGAGCACAAAGCTTGCAGAAGAGATAAATTACATGGAAAGCTCGGTAAGAAACAGTATAAGTGACTTTGCCTCCACTATAGAGGAAATCAAAAAGGATTTAATGAAGCAGGAGGAAAAGATTAACGAGGCTATAAAAGCGCTTGAGGATAAAATTTCCGATTTCAAGGAGGAGATTTCCTCCCAAAAGAGTGATATAGAGACAATCCTGCGAGAGAATACAGAAAAACTGGTTGAAAGAATCAACATGATGGATCCAAGAATCAGCGCTCTTGAAAATAAGCTATCGAGCGTGAGCTCAAAGACAACGCTTAATCTGCTGCTTCTGCTTTTGGGGTGCGGTGGAATAGGCTTCCTTATCTCAAAACTTTTAGGAGGATAGAAAAAAGTGGTACTCCTCTTTTACCTCCAGGAAGACAAAAGAGGGGTACCACTTTTCCCTTTTACTTCTTATAAATTTCTCCTCTTAAGCCAGCTTTATAAATTTCAACAATTTTGTTTTCAACATCCAGCTTAAAAACCACTCTGACTTTCCCGATTCTTAGCCTAAGGAAACCTCTCCACCTTCCCTTAAGCTTCTTAATATCAACCCTTTCACCACTAATATAGCTTGCAATTTTATCTCTCACAGGCTCAAGAAGATCGTGCCCGTTCAGAAAGGAAAAAGCTTGCTTTCTATACCTAAATTTCCAAATCATATTTTTATATCTTCCTCATATACCACAACTTCTTCCATCGCTTCCCTTCCGAACATTTCTTCTATTTCCCTTTCTTCTTCGTCAGAAACAAAAGGTAATAGGCTAATCCTTAGCTTTAAAATTTCACTTTTTACAACCTCCTCTACTATCTCTCTTACAACTCCCCTTATCTCCTCTATGGTTATATCGTGCTTCGCCATTTTAGAACCTCCTCGTCTAACCAGTCTGATATCCTAAAACTTATTATAGCAAATTACATAAAGTATCTTAAAGCTATATAGATATCCGAGAGTATAAGAGAAAGCACCATCGTAAACATCCCTACTTTGAGAAAATCAAGAAAGCGAATGCAATAGCCAGCTCTATCCGCTATGCTTGCAACCACTATGTTAGCGGAAGCTCCTATAAGCGTTCCATTTCCTCCGAGGCATGCTCCAAGAGCCAAAACCCACCAGAATGCAGATGAAAAATGAGCAGTGTGTATAAGATCATTAACGAAATAAACCATCGTAGCAGTATACGGAATATTGTCTATAAACGCGCTGGCAAAGCCTGACCCCCAGAGTAAAACGTTAGCGGCGAGAAACTGTTTATTCCCTACCAAGGATATAAAGGCAGAGCCAAGTTTCCTTATGACGCCGGAGTAGTCCAGCGCACCTACTATAACGAAGAAACCAGCGAAGAAAAGAAGGGTTGGAAGCTCTACAGATTCCCTTATTATCTTCTCAGCCTCTTTACCACAGAGGATAAGCATAGCCATGCCTCCAAGAACGGCTATGGTAGC
>JAGHDO010000008.1 GCA_021159885.1 Synergistota bacterium
CATAATAAGACAGTCGTCCATAATAGGAATTATATCTCTTGGTATGACATGCGTAATACTTACGAGTGGTATAGACCTCTCTGTGGGGAGCATTCTTGCTATCTCAACGCTCATTGCTGCTTCTTTAGTAAAAGATGGGGCTCCTTTTCTCTTAGCGTGGTTGGCAGCGCTTGCTGTGGGAGGCTTGGGAGGGCTCGTAAATGGCGTGATAGTGGCTTTCCTCGATATTCCTCCATTTATAGTTACCTTAGGGATGATGGGGATAGCGAGGGGGCTGTCCCTTCTTTACACTAATGGTGCTCCAATAACGGGCTTTCCCTATTTCTTTAGGTTTTTAGGTGCAAGTTGGATTGGGTCTGTTCCAACGCCTGTTTTGATATTTTTCTTTAGTTTTATGCTCTTTTATGTTCTTCTTGATAAAACGGTATGGGGACAGCAGGTTAGATGCGTTGGCTCGAATCCCACGGCGGCAATCCTCTCTGGAGTTAACGTGAAGGCGATCGTTACCTCCGTTTATGTTTTAAGTGGGATTTCTTCCGCGCTTGCTGGATTAATCTTGGTGGGAAGATTGGACTCTGCCCAACCAACAGCGGGACTTGGGTATGAGTTTGGAGCCATAGCTGCGGTCGTTCTCGGAGGTACACAATTTACAGGGGGTAAAGGAAGGCTCCTCGGAACGGTTCTCGGTGTACTTATCATAGGAATGATAGAGAACGGGATAAACATATTGGATATAAATCCGTTCTATGAGCAGGTTGTGAAAGGGGGTGTCATAGCAGCGGCGCTGATAGCGTATGGTAGGCTTGCCGGAGTAAAAGCTAAGGAAGCGAAAACCTAAGGGGGTGAAAAGTTGTGAGGAAATTTCTCATTGCGGTGCTGGTATTAGGCTTGTTCATTCCAGCAGGACCGGTCTTCGCCAAAACCTATACTATAGGACTTGTTATATCAACGCTTAATAACCCGTTCTTCGTTACCTTAAAGCAAGGAGCTGAGGAAATGGCAGCTAAGGAGGGCGTAAAGCTCATTATTTACGATGCACAGGATGATTCCGCTAAGATGACTTCTGCAATGGAGGATCTCATCCAGAAGAAGGTTGATGCAATACTCGTTAACCCTACTGATTCTAATGCTGTTGTTCCTTCTATAATAAAGGCTAACAGAGCTGGAATTCCAGTTTTTACCATTGATCGTGGAGCTGCGGGAGGCAAAGTGGTATGCCACATAGCAAGTGATAATGTGGCTGGTGGAAGAATGGCTGGAGAATTTCTCGCAAAAGCTCTTCATGGTAAGGGAAATGTAGTTGAGCTCGTTGGAATCCCGGGAACTTCAGCTGCACGCGATAGAGGAAAGGGCTTCCATGAGGCGATAAGCAAATATCCTGGAATTAAGATAATAGCCTCTCAGGCAGCTGATTTCAATAGGGATAAGGGAATGAAGGTCTTTGAGAATATCCTGCAAGCTCATCCTAAGATAGACGGAGTCTTTGCTCACAATGATGAAATGGTGCTGGGAGCTATAGCTGCTGCAGAGGCTGCTGGCAGAAAGGGGATAATATTCGTCGGTTTTGATGCTATACCCGATGCCATAGCTGCGATTAAAGCAGGAAAACTTGCTGCTACCGTTGCTCAGCAGCCTAAGGTAATGGGTGAGCTTGGTGTCAAGAAGGCGGTTGAGTATCTTAATGGCAAGAAGCTTCCCAAGTTTATACCTGTTCCCTTAAAGCTTATAACCAAGGATAACTTATGAGTTCAGTTTTGGAAGGTGGCGGGACAGAAAGTCCCGCCACTCTCCCTAATTGTTTACTTTTCTTGAAAGATATTCACAAGCGCTATCCTGGCGTTCACGCGCTGCGAGGGGTATCCTTTTCCGTCTGCGCGGGGGAAGTTCACGCTCTCGTTGGTGAAAATGGTGCAGGCAAGTCAACCCTCGTTAAAGTTCTTGAGGGGGCGGTTCAGCCGGATGCCGGCGAGATCTGGGCAGAAGGAAAGAAGGTTTCTTGGAGAGGCCCTGGAGACGCCATCGAAGCCGGTATCAGCGTTATTCATCAGGAGCTTAGCTTAGCTCCACATCTCACGGTCGCTCAAAATATATTTTTGGGTAGGGAGCCTCGCAAGGGTTTCTTTCTCGATAGAAAACGTATGAGTGAGGAATCACGTAAGATATTTTCAGAGCTTGGCGTTGATTTGGATGTTGATGCCGAGGTTTCAAGGCTGACCGTTGGAGAGCAACAGCTTGTTGAGATAGCGAGGGCTCTCTCAAGAAACGCAAGGATAATAGCTATGGATGAGCCAACGTCGAGTCTTTCTGCCAGAGAAGTGGGGAGCCTCTTCAGGGTCATAAGAGATCTAAAGAGGAAGGGCGTTGGTATAATATATATTTCTCACAGACTTGAGGAAATCTTTGAGATAGCGGATAGAGTTAGCGTTTTAAGAGATGGTGAGCTTGTAGGTTCAGGGCGCTTGGAGGATTTCACTCAAGAGGAAATCGTTTCGCTGATGGTTGGTAGGGAGATAAGAGCTTTTTTCCCTCGCACGGGTGCTCCTCTGCCGGAAGTAGTTCTCGAGGTGAGGAACTTAACGAAGAGGGGAATTTTCAGAAATATTTCATTTTCGCTTCGGAGAGGGGAGATTCTTGGCATAGCTGGGCTCGTTGGAAGCGGTAGAAGTGAGGTTGCCATGTCGATTTTTGGGGTTTGTCCGCCAGACGAGGGAGAGATAATATTCGAGGGAAGGCCCGTTAAAATAGATAGTCCTCGGGATGCGATCATGAGAGGGATATTTCTCGTCCCTGAGGATAGGAAGGTTCAGGGCTTGTTTTTAAACATGTCGTTAAAACATAACCTTACTATAGTTGAGTTGCTTAGAAATTTTAAGGGCCTTTCGCTTGTTAACGAGAGAAATCGCGAGAATAGAGCAAGGGAGTTTGTAGAAGAGCTTTCGATAAAATGTAGTGGGCTTGATATTGAGGTTAGAAGTCTTTCTGGGGGAAACCAGCAGAAAGTGGTTATAGCAAAGGGATTAAGCGTTAGCCCAAAGGTTTTGATACTCGATGAGCCTACACGGGGAATAGATGTGGGGGCTAAGGCGGAAGTTCACCAGTTGATGGATGACCTGACGAGAAGGGGTGTAGCGATTCTTATGATCTCATCTGAGCTTCCAGAGGTTATGGGTATGAGTGATAGAGTTCTCGTTATGAGATCTGGGGAAATCGTAGCCTCGCTGAGAGGTAGCGAAATTAGCGGCGAGAGAATAATGATGGCTGCTGCGGGGGGAAGTGAGTAGGTTTATGTCCTTGAGGAAATATGGGAGTCTATTCGTTCTTGCGTTTCTTCTTCTGGCTTTGACCTCCTTTTATCCTGGGGTTTTATCTCCCTCAAATATAGCAAATGTTTTATCTCAGGTTGCGGTAGTGGGAATCTGCGCGGTGGGTATGACGTTTGTTATGCTTACGGGTGGGATAGATCTCTCTGTTGGAAGCTTGGTCGCCCTTACGGGTGCGGTTGGAGCTTGGCTTAACGCACGCTTGGGGCTTCACTGGACATTAGCATGGCTGGGGGCTATCTTCGTTGGGATGCTCTGTGGTTTGATTTCCGGAACATTCGTGGAATGGGGGAAAATGCCTCCATTTATAGCCACCCTCTCGATGATGGCCATGGCTCGTGGAGCTACGCTCCTTATAACGCAGGGATATCCGATATCTGGAACCTCTGGTGAGTTTAATTATGCGGGCTGGGCTTACTTAGGACCCGTTCCCGTTTCCGGTCTTATTATGCTTATGCTTATCATGATTGCTTGGGTGGTATTAAGAAAGACGCGCTTTGGAACCTATGTTTATGCGGTTGGCGATGAACCTGAAACTGCTCGTCTCGCGGGAATAGCGGTTTCAAAGGTGCGCGTTCTCGTTTATGTTATCAGTGGGGCTTGCTCTGCGCTCGGAGGCGTTTTAATGGTTGGAAGGCTTTGGAGTGCTCAACCGAACGTGGGTATGGGTATGGAGCTTGACGTGATAGCAGCAGTGGTTCTCGGAGGCACAAGCCTCTTTGGAGGCGTTGGAGGTGTGGGGGGAACCCTTATAGGAGTTCTTATAATGGGATTTCTGGATAATGGACTTAGGTTAATAGAGATTTCAAGTTATCTTCAGCAGGTGGTTAAGGGAGCGGTTTTCATAGGGGTTGTGGGCGCAGACCTCTATTTTAAGAGAATTCGGTCGAGAAGGGGATAGTCCACCCCTTTCTTGACACTTTTAGTGGGTAATCCTAAAATTTAGGCTGGATTGCGAATTTTTAGGGGGGGAAGCCTTTATGCTGCTTGCTATGGATATAGGTAATACGAATATCGTTCTTGGTTTTTATAGAGATGGAGGCCTTTTAAAAGCGTGGAGATTATCAACCAATAAGAAGAGGACCAAGGATGAATATATCCTTCTCCTCGATGGAATATTAAGAGCATCGGGGGTCGATCGTGAGGGGCTTAGGGGAGTAGTAGGTTCAAGCGTTGTTCCTCCGCTTGTTGAACCGATAACGAAAGTGGTAAAAGAGTTACTCTCAATGAAAATGCTGTGGGTGTCTCATGAGCTGGATCTCGGTATACGCATAGCGGTTGATAATCCCTCTGAAGTGGGAGCGGATAGGATAGCAAACGCGGTAGGTGCTTATTTTTTATATGGAGCTCCGGTTATAATTGTCGATATGGGAACTGCTCTAACATGGTGTGCAGTAGATGAGAATGGTAATTGGCTTGGTGGGGCTATATCTCCTGGGATAAAGATAGCTTCAGATGCGCTCTTCTTGAAAACGGCTCTTCTGCCGAAGGTTAAGCTTAAGAGACCTATGTCTCCTATAGGCAAAACCACTGAGGAGAGTATTCAGGCGGGTCTCATCTTCGGATATGCTTCGATGATAGATGGTATGGTGAGAAGAATAAAAAGAGAGGTTGGGGACCATAGCTTCGTAGTTGCAACTGGGGGGCTTATAGATCTTGTAGCAGAGGAGTCGAAGGAGATAAATCTCGTTAATCCTTGGTTGACTCTTGAGGGGTTAAGGATAATATACGAGAGAAACGCGTGATAAAGCTTTTTTTAGCTCCCATAGCTGGGATAACAAAGCTTCCTTTCAGGAGGCTTCTCCGGAGAGAGGGAATAGATTATGCTTATACGGAGATGATAAGCGGCATAGCGCTTTTCTATAGAGACCCGAAATCTCTGAGTCTTATCGACATCGGTGGTGATGAGACTGCGGTTGGGGTTCAGCTTGTTGGCGGGGATCCTGAGAAGATGGCTGAGGGAGCGAAAGTGGCGGAAAGATGGGGTGCTTCAAGCGTGGATATAAACATGGGATGCCCCGCACGTAAGGTTTTAAGGAGCGGGGGAGGAGCGAGGCTTCTTCTGGATACTGACAAAGCGCTTAGCGTTTTCTTGAGCGTTAGGGAGGCGGTTTTCATTCCAGTGAGCGTTAAGCTAAGGAAGGGATGGAGAGGCAGAGAGACGTTTCTTGAGATATCTAAGAAGCTCGAAAGGGAAGGCGTTTCCTGGATTACGCTTCATGCAAGATGCGTTGAAGATGGCTTTTCGGAAGCCCCTGATTGGAATAGCATAAAAGCCTTAAAGGAGAGTGTTTCCGTTCCTGTCATAGGGAATGGTGGGGTGGATACCCCTGAAGATGCCTTAAGAATGCTTAATGAGACCGGGTGCGATGCGGTTATGCTCGCGAGAGGGGTATTGAGAAATCCGTTTCTTCCTCGTCAGATAAGGGAGCTTGAGAGGACCGGAAGCTATCGTAAAGAAACATCCAAAGATAAGATTAGGTGGTTGATCGATTTTTGTTCGGAAGCGGAAAGCCTATATGGGGATATAAGAGGAGCTAAGTACGTTAAGTCTCTGATTCCTTGGATATTGAGGGAAATTCGAGGAGCGAGCTGGCTTAGAGGATACCTCCTGAGGATAAATAGCTTGAAGGGAATAAGAGATGTTCTCAAGGAGGTAGTTGTAAGAATGGATAAAGGGGGGGAGTATCGTGGCTGAAGTTGACGAAATCTACAGGCAGAGGTTGAACAAGCTCGAAAGGTTGAGGAAGGAAGCAAACTATGATCCATTTAAAATCGATAGATACGTGAAGAAAAATAGCACTGAAGAGATAAAAAAGAGGTTTTCCTACCTTAAGGAGGATGAAGTCGCTCAGGAAGAGGTTTCCTTGGCAGGAAGAATAATGAGATTGAGGATGCACGGCAAGGCGAGCTTTGCACATCTTCGGGATGAGACGGGTGACATCCAGCTTTACTTTCAATACAACAAGCTTGGAGAGGGGGGAAATATACTTTCTTCAAGAGCTGGATAGACACGGGGGATATCATCGGTGTTAAAGGTGTCCCCTTCAGAACGAGAAGAGGGGAGCTTTCGGTTTGGGTAGAAGATTTTACTCTTCTTACTAAAGCTCTTAGAGCTCTTCCTGAAAAATGGCATGGGCTTAAAGATGTCGAGACGAGATATAGACAGAGATATCTTGACCTAATAGTTAATCTTGAAAGTAGAAAGAGATTTGTGGTGAGAAGCAAGGTTATTAAGCTTCTAAGGGAGTTTCTTGATTCGCGTGGCTTTATGGAGGTTGAGACTCCGATCCTTCAGCCCATAGCTACTGGAGCTGCTGCGAGGCCCTTTATAACGTATCATAACGCGCTTGATATGAATCTCTATCTGAGAATTGCTCCAGAGCTTTACCTTAAGCGTCTTCTCGTTGGGGGATTCGAAAAGGTTTACGAGATAGGGAGAAATTTCAGGAATGAAGGTATCTCGACTGAACATAATCCCGAGTTTACCTCACTTGAGCTTTATTGGGCTTATGCTAACTATGATGACATGATAAAGCTCTTTGAAGAGGGTATAGCCTATGTGGTTGAGAATGTTTTAGGGACGCTGAAGGTTAAATATAAGGGAGAGGAAATAGATTTCACTCCTCCATGGAGAAGGATAACTATGAAGGAAGCCGTTAAAACCTATGCCGGCGTTGATTTTGATCAGATAAGAGACCTTGAGGAAGCTGAGAGAATAGCGAGAAATTTGGGAATAGAGCTTAAAAAGGCGGATAGTCTCCCAACAGCCATGGTTGAGTTCTTTGAGGAGCTTGTTGAGGATAAGCTAATTCAGCCTACATTCGTTATAGAGTATCCGGTGGAGGTTTCTCCGCTTGCTAAAAGGAATAAGGAGAAACCAGATCTAACTGATAGATTTGAGCTATTTATAGGGGGCTTTGAGGTGGCGAACGCCTTCTCTGAGCTTAACGATCCCATAGATCAGCGCATGAGATTCGAGGAGCAGGCGAAAAGAAGAGAGATGGGAGATGAAGAAGCGCACCCGATGGATGAGGATTTCGTTAACGCCCTCGAATATGGCATGCCTCCCGCGGCTGGCATAGGAATCGGAATAGATAGGCTTGTTATGATACTTACCGATACAACTTCTATAAGAGATGTTATACTCTTTCCTCATCTCAGGCCGGAAAGGGGGACAAAAGATGGGGAGAGAGATACCGAGGAGCGTAGTTGAGGAGGTAGAGAGGCTAAGAAAGGAAATAGCCTATCATGATTACAGATATTATGTCTTAAACGATCCGATCATAACGGATGCGGAGTATGATAGGCTTATGCTCCGCTTAAGGGAGCTCGAATCAAAGTATCCAGAGCTTATAACCCCAGATTCCCCAACGCAGAGGGTAGGGGGAGTTCCCGCCCCGGAGTTTAAGAAAGTGAGACATGAAGAACCTATGCTTAGTCTTGATAACGCCTTTTTCAAGGAAGATCTGATTGCTTTTGACCAGAGGGTCAAAAGATGGAGCGGTGAGGATGGCATAGAGTATGTGGCTGAGCATAAGATAGACGGGGTCTCAGTTTCGCTCGTGTATGAGAATGGCGTTTTCGTGCTTGGGGCAACGAGGGGAGATGGAGTCATCGGGGAAGATGTAACTGCTAATTTGAGAACTATAAAGACGCTCCCCCTAAGGCTTATAAGGAATGTTTCAGGTAAACTCGAAGTTAGAGGAGAAGTCTTTATGACGAAGGAGGAGTTTGCCCGCTTAAATAGGGAGAGGGAGGAAGAAGGGCTTCCGCCGTTTGCGAATCCAAGGAATGCTGCTGCTGGTTCTTTACGTCAGCTTGATCCGAGGATAACGGCTTCCCGAGCCCTCGATATATTTGCTTACTATTTGGTTAATCCTGAGAAATGGGGGATCGCGACTCACTGGGATGCGCTTGAATTCATAAAGAGCCTTGGATTTAAGGTTAATCCCTACTCAAGGCTTTGTAGGAATTTGGAGGAGGTTTGGGAATATTGCGAGGAATGGGTGAGTAAAAAGGGGAGCCTAAGTTATGCTGTTGATGGAGTTGTTCTTAAAGTCAACAGAATAGATCTCTGGAGAAAACTCGGTGCTACGAGCAAGAGCCCGCGCTGGGCTATAGCTTTTAAGTTCCCCCCTGAAGAGGCTATAACGCGGGTGTTGGATATAGTGGTTAATGTGGGTAGGACCGGGGTTTTAACACCGGTTGCTATTCTTGAACCAGTTCACCTCGAAGGAACCATAGTTAAGAGAGCTTCACTTCATAATGAGGATGAGATAAGGAGAAAAGATGTCAGAATAGGAGATTGGGTTATCGTGAGAAAGGCAGGGGAAATAATACCCGAGATAGTCAAGGTAGTTAAAGAGCGCAGGACTGGAAATGAGAAGGAGTTTAAGATGCCGGATAGATGTCCAGTTTGCGGAGCGAGCGTTGTCAGACCTGAAGGAGAGGTTGCCTACAGATGCATAGGGATTAACTGTCCTGCTCAGCTTAAGGAAAGAATAAGGCATTTTGCGAGTAGGGATGCCATGGACATAAGGGGCTTGGGACCCGCGATCATAGAGCAGCTTGTTGAAAGAAAGCTTGTTAGGGATATAGCGGATATATATTACCTGACCTATGATGATCTTCTCTCTCTTGAGAGGATGGGGCCGAAAAGTGCCTCTAACTTGCTTAAAGCCATAAAGATGAGCAAGAATAGGCCCCTTGCTAATCTGATATTCGGCTTAGGAATAAGATACGTTGGTAAGGTTATAGCAAAGATCCTTGCGGAGCATTTTGATACGCTTGATGATCTTGCGAGTGCTTCCTATTCGGAGCTCGTGCTTATAGAGGGGATAGGTGATAAGGTCGCACGTAGTATAGTCGGCTTTTTCAGGGAGCCTCAGACAGCTTCTCTCTTGGAAAAGCTGAAGAAGGCAGGAGTCAATTTCGGTGAGAAAGTGGACAGAGGAGAGATAAAAGAAAACTTTTTCAAGGGAAAGAAGGTGGTCTTTACCGGGGAACTCGAGAGCTTTACGCGTTCTGAAGCTACCGAGCTACTTGAGAATCTCGGGGCGCAGGTTTTAAATAACGTGAGTAGGAAGGTAGACCTCGTCATAGTTGGAGAAAATCCTGGTTCCAAGTATCAGAAGGCTCTTTCCTTGGATATTAGAACGATGGGGGAAAAGGAATTCCTCGATAAATTGCGAGAAGCGGGAATTGAGATAAAGGTTGAGAAGGAGCCAAGGCTTTTTTAGGGAGGTAGATGAATTATGAAGATAAGCATGAAAGATGTTGAACATGTTATGAAGTTAGCTTATCTTGATCTAAAGGGTGAGGAGAAGGAAAGAATGCTTCATCACTTTAACCGAATTCTTGAGCATTTTGCCAAGCTTCAGGAGCTTGATACGGAAAAGGTGGAACCGCTAAGTCATGTTATAGAAAGCTCTACACCTTTGCGAAAAGACGAGATTAAAGAAAGTTTGCCACGCGAGGAGATTCTCAAGATCGCTCCGGAGACGGAAAAGGGGTATATAAAGGTTCCGAGAATAGTGGAATAAGGGGGTAGATGAAGTTGGAGCTTTGCGATATGCCTACATGGAAGCTTAGAGAAATGGTAACTGAAAAGGAGATATCGCTAAGGGATATTCTCGACTCCGTTTTTAAAAGAGTGGAGGAAAAGGAAGGAGAGCTCCATTGTTATCTAACGGTGATGAGAGAACAGGCCTATGAGGAGCTTAAGGTGGTTGAGGAAAGGTTAAAGGGTGGGGAGGACCTTCCCCTCGCGGGGATTCCAGTCGCTATAAAAGATAATATGTGCACTCGAGGTGTTGAAACTACCTGTGCTTCGAAAATACTTAAGGGCTTTTACCCTCCATATGATGCTACCGTTGTAGAGAGGATAAGAAAGGCGGGAGGGATAATAATAGGCAAGACCAATCTTGATGAGTTTGCTATGGGATCCTCCACCGAGAATTCTGCCTTCGGACCCACGAGGAATCCTTGGAATACGGAAACCGTTCCCGGAGGGTCAAGTGGAGGCTCATCTGCTGCGGTTATAGCAGGTGAAGCGATAATGGCTTTGGGATCAGATACAGGAGGATCTATAAGGCAGCCAGCGGCTCTGTGTGGAATGGTAGGATTGAAACCCACTTACGGTTTGGTTTCGAGGTATGGTCTCGTTGCCTTTGCGTCCTCGCTTGATCAGATAGGTCCCTTAACAAAGGATGTTCGGGACTGTGCTCTTTTGCTTCAAGTAATAGCGGGTAAGGATCCAATGGATTCTACCTCTCTTGATGTTCCTCTACCGGATTACCTTAAAGCTTGTGACAGAAGAGATCTCAGTGGCGTTAAAATAGGACTTCCTCGGGAGTATTTTACCGATATGCTCGATAAGTCTGTTGCAAGGGTTATGGAAGAAAGCAAAAGGGTTTTTGGGAGACTCGGAGCAAAGTTCGTTGAGATTTCCCTGCCCCATACCGATTATGCGCTTCCCACCTATTACATAATAGCTCCCGCGGAAGCAAGTTCCAACCTTGCGAGATACGATGGTGTACAGTATGGGCTTCGCTTTAAAGGTAAAACGCTCAAGGAAATGTATCTTGAGACGAGAACTAAAGGGTTCGGTGATGAAGTTAAGAGAAGAATAATGATCGGAACATATGTCTTGAGCGCGGGATATTATGATGCTTTTTATCTTAAAGCTCTTAAAGTAAGAAGGCTTATAAAGGAGGACTTTGATAGAGCGTTTAAAGAGGTGGACTATATACTCACTCCTACATCTCCAACGCCAGCTTTTAGGATAGGAGAGAGAGCAGATGATCCTATAATGATGTATCTCTCCGATATATTCACTATACCCGTTAATCTTGCTGGTATATGTGGGATATCTATCAACGCGGGCTTTTCGGATACTGGTTTGCCTATAGGAATACAGATAATAGGCAGAGCTTTAGATGAGGCTGGTATCTTGGGAGTAGCAGCTGCATTCGAGGCTGAAACGGATTGTCATGCCCGCAGACCGTATGGGGGGTGAAAGTCATGGAGCTTAAACCCGTTATAGGGCTTGAGATACACTGTCAGCTCCTTACCAAAACTAAGCTTTTCTGCTCATGTCCTACAGATTATATAGGCAAAGAACCGAATACTCTCGTTTGTCCAGTGTGCTTGGGGCTTCCGGGTTCTCTCCCGGTTCTTAATGAGGAAGCCTTAAGACTGGCTCTGAGAGCGGCTTTGGCATTGAATTGTGAGATATTGACAAAGACTCGTTTTCATCGGAAAAACTATTTCTATCCGGATCTTCCCAAGGCTTATCAGATATCTCAGTATGATATTCCTTTGGGAATAAATGGATATCTTGAGCTCAGAGGGAGGAAAATCAGGATAAGAAGAGTTCACATGGAGGAAGATGCTGGTAAGCTCGTTCATCCAACTAAGACCGGCAGGATTGAGGGAGCTGATTATTCCCTTGTTGATTTCAATCGCTGTGGAGTGCCTCTCATAGAGATAGTTACCGAGCCGGATATATCTTCCCCTGAGGAGGCACGTGCCTTCGTCATGGAGCTGAGAAGCTTGGTTCAGCATCTTGGGGTCTCGGATGGTAATATGGAGGAAGGATCATTAAGGTGCGATGCTAATATCTCTCTTTCTGTTAACGGCAAATTTGGTACCAAAACGGAGATAAAGAATATGAATTCATTTAAGGCTCTTGAGAGAGCTCTCTCATACGAAATAAAGAGGCAAACTGAGCTAATTCTCTCGGGGAAAGAAGTTATTCAGGAAACGAGGCATTGGGATGACTCAAGGGGCATAACAATTTCCTTGAGGGGGAAGGAGGAAGCTCATGACTATCGATATTTCCCAGAGCCGGATCTTCTTCCTTTGACGATACCAGATGAACTGATTTCTGAGATAGGGGATACTATGCCGGAGCTTCCATGGGAACGTCGAGAAAGATGGATAAGGGAGTACGGTTTGAGCGATTATGATGTTTCCGTATTGAGTTCCTCTAAAGCGCTTGGAGATCTTTTCGATGAGTGTGTTAGGATGATCGAAAAACCTAAGGAGATATCGAACTGGCTTCAGGTGGAGTTTCTGAAGCTTGTTGGGGAAACGGGAGTGAAAATAGAGGATTGTTTCTATGTTGCTCCTTATCTCAAGGAAATACTGGATCTTTTGGAGAAAGGCATTATAAACAAGCCGGTAGCCAAGTCGGTCTTTGAGGAAGCTTTCAAGAGTAGAAAGGCTCCCTCCGAGATCGTTAAGAGCAGAGGGCTGGAGCAGGTGAGCGATGAGGATGCCTTAAGGGAGATCGTTAGAAAGGTGCTTTCGGAGAACGAGGACGCGGTTCAGTCTTACCTCGGTGGCAAAGAAAAGGCACTGAATTTTCTATTAGGTCAGGTAATGAGGGCCACGCGAGGCAAGGCTAATCCCAATGTCGTAAAGAAGGTTCTTAAGAATGAGCTTCAGGCCCGTTCCGGTTGAACTTCTTAAACCGGGTATGGAATTAGCCCGGACAGTTTATACCCCTGATGGCAGGGTTCTGCTTAAGGAGGGAGCCAAGCTTTCTGAAAGACACATAGAGGCGCTGAGGAAATCAAAAGCGGGCGTTTTATATATTTATGATGATAGGATGAGCGATATAAGCATAATTGAGCCTTTGAGTCGTGAGCGGAGGGAGGAGTTTAAGAATTCACTGAAAGAACTATGTCTTGAGGTAATCGAACTCGAGCGTAGGGAAAGCGATAGAAGATATCTTAGAAAAAAGGATCCTTTTGCGTGGTCAAAGGTTGGAGAAAAAATTAAGGAGAAGGGTGAGGAGCTCATTGAGATTTTAAAGGGATACGACAAGCCGTATCTTAATTTACTCGTTGATGAGAGTGAAGAAAAAGAGGATTATCTCTTTCACCATATGTTAATGGTTGCCATAATCGCTGCCTTCTTATCGAGAAAAGTCAGCTTTTTCCATAACAGAGCGTTAGATCTCGTATGCGGGTCGCTTGTATACGACATAGGGTTGCTGAAAGTTCCACAGGAGATCCTTGATAAGGCAGGTCATTTAAGCGAGGAGGAGTTCGAGGAGATAAAGAAACACCCACGGTATGGCTATCTCCTCATGAAGAGGATGGGAGAAGCCCTGAGACTGAGAGTGGCCCACATTGCGTATCAGCATCATGAGCGCTGGAATGGAAGTGGATATCCTCGCGGACTCAAGGGGGAGAGAATTTTTGACATGGCGCGTCTCGTTGCTATCATAGATTTTTACGATGCGGTTACGCATACCCGAAGCTACAGGTCGAGGATATTACCGCATCAGGCACTTGCTTTTCTTAAAATGAATCGAGGAATATTATTTGATCCATTCTATGTTGACGTGTTCTTAAGATTTATTCCTCCCTATCCTCTTGGAGTTATGGTTAAGCTTTCAAGTGGTGAAAGCGGTGTTGTTGTAGGCTTAGTGGATGGAATGCTCTCAAGGCCCCGCGTTAGGATTTTTTATGACAACTCTGGGAGGGAGATAAAGCCATTTGATGTAAACCTCGTTGAGCATCCAGACATTGGCATTGTGGGGGTCTTCCCATGAAACTCCGTATAGAAAAAATGGTCTATGGTGGTTATGGCCTTGCTCGAACGAGTGAAGGTATCGCTTTTGTGGAAGGGGCTATATCAGGGGAGGAGGTAGAGGTAGAGCTTGTAGACAAAAAGGAATCACATTTTTTTGCGAGGGTGGTAAATGTATTATCTGCGTCTCCTTATAGAATTCCTGCAAGGTGCCAGTTTTTTGGACTGTGTGGAGGCTGTGATTGGCAACATATATCATACGAGGGACAGCTTACTTTGAAGGGAGAGATGCTAAAGGATCTCTTTGCGA
>JAGHDO010000009.1 GCA_021159885.1 Synergistota bacterium
AGAAGAACGAACCATACCGGAATAAGATAAACGAGTATATCCCACCAGGCGCCTACTTTCATGTCACTGTTCTTATTCATTATTTCCCTTGCCTTAGAAACACCGGTCTTGAAGACCGCTATTGCACAAAGAAGACCGCTAATCATAAGCCCAACTCCCCAAACCCAGTCCTGATTGTTAAGAATGGTAATATTAGCCGAGGAGGGAAGACCAAGTATGAAACAGAGAATTCCTACCCATAGGGCTGCCTTCTTTCTTGACCATCCAGCGTCTCTGAAGAGTCTTATTCCAAGCTCAAGCATTGAGAGCTCTGAGGAGAGCGCTGCAATGGTTAGAGCAAGGAAGAACAACGCAGCAAAAACGACACCCGCAGGCATCTTGGAAAAGAGAGCAGTTAAGTATATGAAAGCCAAACCGGTGTTCCCAGAACCCACTGCTTTGTGTGCCGCTTCGATTGAGGGAGAGAGAGCAAAAATAGTTCCTATTACCGCAAAACCAGCGAATATGGAAGCGGAGTTATTGCCAAAGCCGGTCATAAAGCTGTTTAAGACAACGTCTTCCTTCTTAGATGTATAAACCATGTACGTTAGGAAGAGTCCCCATCCTGCTCCGGTTGACCATGCTGACTGAGAGAATCCTTCTAACCATGTCTTCGCAGTAAGAAGTCTCTTTAAATTGGGTGAGAAAAGATATTTGACGCCCTCACCAGCTCCTGGAAGGGTCAAAGCCCTAATAGCAAGAACTGCGAGAATGATGAATAGCATCGGTATAATTACCTTATTAGCAAGCTCGGTTCCCTTGCTGATACCACGATAGATGATTATTGTTGCTATAAGCATGGCAAGGAAATGGAACAATATCATTTGAGAGGGACTGGACGAGAAAGCCTTCCACATGCTCTCCGCGACTTTTACATCTACCCCAGCTCCACCGATCTTTCCGCTGAGAGCATAAACAAAGTATCTAAGACACCAGCCCATAACGACAGCATAGTAGAAAGCTATAGCCAGGGATATCCACGCGAGAAGCGCTCCTACCCAAGCATATCTTTCTCCCATCCATTTTTTGAATGCTCCAATACATCCCATTCTCGTTTCCCTACCAAGAAGCCCCTCGATCATCAGAACAGGAATGGACCATACTAATAACGCCACTATCCAGGCGACCATAAAGGAACCTCCGCCATTGGCAGCGGATACTCGTGGGAATCTCCATATGTTCCCAGTTCCTATGGCCATACCGAGAGCTGAGAGAATCAGCCCCCATCTTGATGTCCATTGCTCACGACCATTTCCCATTCCCGCATTCACCCTCCTTTCCTGGCGATTGGTTTGTTAGCTTTAGAGAAAGATACCGCCTTTTAAGGAAAGCCTCTTTCTCCTTTCATTTACCACCTCCTTTCTCTAAAGCTAAGTTTATAAGCTTTAGTAGAAATTCCCCAAATGTATATCCAGCTGCCTTTGCCGACATTGGTACCAAGCTCGTGGATGTTAAGCCGGGAGCAGTGTTTACCTCAAGAACATAGACCTCATCTTGAGTTGCTATCATATCGATCCTCGCATATCCACTTGCGTAAACTGCCTTGTAAGTTCTAAGCCCGATTTCCTTCGCTCTCTTATAAAGATCATGCGAAATAGAAGCTGGAACGATATATCTCGTTTTTCCAGGAGTGTATTTTGAAGAATAATCATATAGCTCGCTTTCACGAGGTATAATTTCTACAATGGGAAGTACCTCAGGGGTATCATTTCCATAAGCGGTAACCGCAAGCTCTCTACCATTAATATAGGGTTCAATGAGCGCTTCTTCATCCAACTTGCGTATTTCTTTGAGGGCTACGATGTATTCTCTTTCAGTATTTATCTTGCGAACTCCTATAGTAGACCCCAAGGAAGCAGGCTTGATAATAAAGGGGGGATCCCCTAAGAGCCTGAAGAGATCCCCCCACTTAGGTGCATCAATCAACCTAAAGCTAACAAAGGGAGGAGTAGGGATAGAAAGGGCTTTAAGCAAAAGCTTGGTTGTTGGTTTATGCATACATATCGCGCTCGTCATTATTCCAGGTCCTGTATATGGAATTCCCATCGCCTCCAGCATTCCTTGAATTCCTCCGTTTTCTCCCAATCCTCCGTGAAGCGCTATGAAAACCACATCAACTTGCAAAGAACAAAGCTTCAGAAAGAAATCACCAATTGCGTCTATCAAGAAGACGTCTACACCTTCTTCAGCCAGAGCTTTAGCTACCGCTTTTCCACTTCTTAAGGAAACTTCCCTTTCGGGGGAAACCCCTCCATAAAGAACGGCAACTCTCACTTAGTCAAAGAATCCCTTGATTTCTGTCCCTACGCCTTTTTCACGAGCCCTTTCATAAATTAGCTTCCCAACGACAACATCTTCAACCGCTATGCCAACGGTCTTAAAGAGGGTTATATCGGTTTCGCTTTTCCTTCCCTGGGCTCTTCCCAGAAGAATCTCCCCGAGCTCAACCATATCTTCCTTCTTAAATGCAGAAGCATTAAGAGCTTCTATAAGATCCCCCGCTTCTGCTAAAACAGCATCTTTCGAATCTACCGCTATTACAGAAGCTCTTCTGAAAACATCAGCATCAAGTTCCTTCATATCAAGAGCATGCGATCCTATGGCATTAACGTGCGCTCCTTCTTTAAGTAGCTTTCCTTTAAGGAAAGGTTCCCTCGAAGGTGTTGCCGTAATAACAACATCGGCTTCGGGCAAAACGCTCTCATAATCTTCCACAAATTTTACATCTATGCCGAGAAGCTCTTTCATCTCCGCCTCATACTTTCTTGCTCTTTCGGTATCGATATCGTATACATATGCGAGCTCTATATTCCTTACCGCATATAGAGCTTCAAGCTGGCTCTTTCCCTGAACGCCTGCTCCAAAAACCATAGCTACCTTCGCATCTTCTCTTGCAAGTACATCAGCAGCTGCTCCCCCCGCTGCTCCGGTTCTCAGGGCGGTAACATAGCCCCCCTCTATGAGGGCTAAGGGTATACCCGTTTCCCCATCAAGCATCAAAACTGCAGCATATATTAAAGGCAATCCCTTAGCAATGTTTCCGGGGCAAACTGAAACTGCCTTCACCCCTACGCTTTTTTCTTGTGTTAGAGCCCCTGGCATAAAAAGGATTATGTTGTCATCTACCTTTATAGGAACCCTTAATGGAACGATAGCTTTTCCATCGGAGAAGGCAGAGAACCCGCTCTTTACAGCGTCAATAGCGTCCTTCATGCTAACAACCTTTCTAATATCCGCCCTTGTTATTATAAGCAAGAGTATCACCCCTTATTATATTATACTACTGCGGGTTCTCTAATCAACTCTCCCTTCTCAAATCTTCTGTAATTAAGCATATGAATTGGTATAGATGTCTTCCCCGTGAGTATAAGCTCGGCTATAAGCTTGCCAGTTATAGGACCGAACATGAAACCATGCCCACTGAAACCAACGGAGAGATAAAACCCCTCAACCTCATCGACTTCACCAAGGATCGGTTGAGCATCGGGAGTCATGTTGTAGGAACCTGCCCATTGTCTAACCACCCTTAGATCCCTAAGGGCGGGTAGAAGTCGGACGAACTTTCTCGCCATTTCTTCAAGGAAGGGCCAAGTTGAATTAACGGCATGGGTTTTCTCATGTTCCTCTGGGCCATAACCCATTATAAAGCTCCCATGTGGTCTTTGCTGAATATAGAAGTTACCAGAAAACGACATGAGCATTGATTCTGAAACCCTCTCTATGGGCTCGGTTACAAGTATCTCATGTCTCTCAGAGTAAGTAGGAATGTCTACGCCTGCCATTTTTGCTACTTCTTTTGAATATCCTCCGGCGCAGTTAACCACCACTCTCGTTGATATATACCCACGGGTTGTTTTAACTCCCTTTATCCTTCCATTTTCGACATCTATGTCAATAACCTCGGTAAACTTATAAATCTTAACGCCAAGTCTTTCTGCAGCCTCAGCATATGCAAAAGTAGTTAGCATAGGATCCGCATGTCCATCCCTCTGATGGAAAGTGAAGCCAACCGCTCCCTCCGTGTTAAGGACGGGGCAAATTTCCCTTGCCTCATCTTCACTTATAATTTTTGACTTTATACCAAGTTTATTCTGCAACTCGATGTTCTTCTTAAGCTGCTCAAACTCGCTTTCTTTATAAGCTATCATAAGATAGCCTCCTTGATGAAGTCCTATGTCCATGCCAAGCTCATCCGTGAGGTTCTCAAAGATCTCTATGGATGCAATTCCAAGCCTGCAGTTCATTTCCGTTCCCCACTGGGCTCTAATCCCCGCTCCGCATCTTCCAGTAGACCCGCTTGAAACGGTATTCTTCTCTATAACTACTACATCTTTACAACCCATTTTAGCGAGATTATAAGCCACAGCACACCCCTGTATGCCGGCACCCACTACGACTACATCAGCCGTACTCTTAATCATTCACCATCCTCCTCGCTCTGAGCAAGCACTCCAAGCTTGATAGGTCTTGTAGGAGGTCTGAAAGTAGGCATAGGGATATCCTCTATTTTCTTGCCCGTTAGACGCGCTATCTCTCTCATTATTAGATCCCTACAGGTTCTGCCTTGACAGGGGCCCATTCCAGCACGCGTTAATCTTTTTATCTCATCAGGAGTGGTATATCCCTTCTTTATAAGCTCCCTTATCTTGCTCAAAGTTACATCCTCACAGCGACAGATTACTACATCTTTTTCCATCTTTTCATCTGCCATCTTATCTCACCACCCTTATGTGTCTTACTTCCATAGCGAGGTTTTTGGGGACCGCAACAGATACAACCTTGGTCCCATCCTTAAATGGCTCAAATACATGCTTTACTCTACCCTTGCAAATAATCTTCCCTTCTCTATTCAGGCACTCAACTTCCTCTTCCTTTTCAGGCACTGGCACGAACTCATAGGGAAGCTTAACGAGAGCTTCATCTTCTGAGAAGGTCGTATCTATAACAAAGATAGCCAAGCCCGGACATTTAGCCACACAAAGAGAACACCCGGTGCACTTATCCCAATCTATCTTAGGAAGATCATTTATATCTTCAAATTCTAAAATAGCTCCCGTGGGACAAGCGGTATGGCAGGGATCGCAAGGAATGCGCTGAAAGCATTCTATAACCGCAACAGGCTTACTCTTTAATATCTCCTCGGGAGGGGTTATCTCTTTGATCTGTTCAGGGGTAGGAACTCCGGTTCTCTCAAGCATTAAATTACACCTCCTCAACCATGGCCTTCGGAAGACCCTGCCTTATCTTCTCAGTAACGGGACCTCTTCTTAAGCTGTCAAGCTGGCTCCAAAGCTTATTCAACCTTGCCTCAAAGTCTAGAACCTTATAGCCAAGGCTTGCTGCTGCACATAGCCCGGCTATTCTCCCCTCAACCATAGCAGTTGAGGCTTCCTCAATGGCAGAGGCGTCTCCGGCAACATATATATCTGGATGGGATGTCCTCATCTCTCTGTTTCGCACGGGGACGTATCCACCAAGCTCAGGTATAAACTTCATCTTACAACCAGCCTGCCAGAGAAGCTCGGTCAGGGGAGACAAACCTACTGCCAAGCAGATAAGATCCGCTTCTATGTATCTTTCCGTGCCTTCAATAGGCTGCCATTTTTCATCAACTTGGACGATTGTGGCTCCCTCAACGTACTCCTCACCGTGGATCTCCTTGACGGTATGGGAAGTATAAATAGGAATACCAAGCCTCCTTATCTTCGATGCATGTACGAGATATCCACCTATTCTCGGCATAGCTTCTACCACGCCCTGAACTTGAACGCCAGCTTGAGCGAGCTGATAACTTATTATAAGCCCGATATTACCTGCACCTATCATAAGAGCCTTTTCACCTGGTTTTACACCATAGACGTTCATCAACGTCTGAACCGCCCCAGCTCCGTACACTCCAGGAAGATCACAGTTAGGAACGGGAAGACTTCTTTCGTAAGCTCCAGTGGCAATAATAGCTTTCTTTGGTTTTACCTTGAAGTACTTTTCCTCTCCAGTTAGCGCTCCAAAAACGCCGTCGTCGGTGTAATATCCCGTTACAGTGGTATTAGTTATTACCTCGACTCTATCTTTATACTTTTCAAGCTCGTTTAGAAGAACGTTAGCTATTCTAAAGCCTCTCGTTCCCGCATATTCCTCCTTGGATCCAAAGAACTTATGCGTTTGCTTGACAAGCTGACCTCCGAGCTTTAGGCCGTCGTCTATTATGAGAACCTTAGCACCAGCAGCAGAAGCTTCTATAGCCGCGCTAAGACCTGCCGGACCTCCGCCTACTATCAATATTTCCACGCTCTTCAACGCAGATCACCTTTCCCTTTCTGAGTTTCTACCTTCATTCCCTCTTTAAGCGGCGTGATACACACCCTTACATTAGGCTTACCATCTACCACCATGAAGCATGAGGAGCACTTTCCAACGGCGCAGAAGAACCCTCTGGGTCTCTTAAGAAGTATGCTCCTTCTGTAAACCTTAATGCCGTTGGCATGAAGAGCAGCAGCTATAGGCTCTCCCTCGTAACCCTCATATTCCTTACCATCAACGAAAAACTTAACCTTTCTGCCATGTTGATATTGCAGAATAGGATGTTCCTTGATCCAACCCGCCATTAGCCTCCCTCCTTCTATATGCAAGCTGGTTCAGGAATCAGTTTACCTGTCTTGAACCTCTCTATATAGAAGGGGCTTATATCTATGAAGGGTTCTTCTCCGAGGATGACCTCAGAGAGAGCCCTACCTATGGACGGAGCGAACTGAAGTCCATGACCGCTCCATCCAAGGTTGAGATAGAACCCCTTCACATCCGTGGGGCCCAGTATGACCTGAGAGTCAGGTGTAATATCGTAAAGCCCTGCCCACTGCCTTACAACTCTTACCTCTTTCAAAATTGGCATTTTGCTAAGTATCTTCCTTGCAGCTTCTTCAAGAAACTGCCAGCTTGCGTTCTGCTTCAATCCCTTGACCTCATGTGGATCTCCTATTCCCAGCATGAAGCCACCAGTGGGATTTTGCTTCCAGTAAGAACCGTCATCCAGACAGAGAATCATACAGTTAAGTGTTCTTTCCAGAGGTTCCGTTATAAGAATCTGATGCCTTTCTGAATACATAGGGATATCTATGCCCGCCCACTTGCCTATCTCCTTGCCCCATGGGCCTGCGCAGTTTACCACCACCGGCGTGGAAATAAAGCCTTTATCGGTATAAACTCCCTTTATCTCTCCATCTTCCATTTTTAGGCCAGTGGCTTTCGTGTAAGTATATATCTCAACGCCGAGCCTCTGTGCTGCTTCCGCATAAGCAATTGTTACATAGAAAGGATTAACATGACCATCTTTTTCACAGAAACTCGCACCTATCACGTCTTCAATATTTAAATGAGGAACTACTTCCTTAATCTCATCCGGAGAAAGTATTTTGGAGGGAATCCCTAAGCTATTTTGGAGCTCAACGTTTTTCTTAAGCTGTTCAAGTTGGCTCTCAGTATAGGCTATCCAGAGATAGCCTCCCTGCTCAAATTCAATAGTACCTTGATAACCAAGCTCTTCCTCGAGGTTCTCAAAGCACTGGATATTGTAAATGGCAAGCTTGCAGTTTATTTCCGTGCCAAATTGATGCCTTACCCCTGCAGCTGATCTGCCGGTTCCCCCATAGGTCAAGTACTCCTGCTCAAGTAAAACGACATCTTTGCATCCCTTTTTTGCAAGATGATAGGCAAGGGAACAACCATGCACCCCTCCACCAATTATCACAACATCCGCGTTTTTTTTCATTAAGCATCAACCCCCCGCAATAGGTGGAATAAGCACAATTTCTTCTCCTCCTCTTAGCAAATGGGTCTTTCCGGTCTTTTCACCATTTATTACAACAGCAGCTACTAAACCTTCTGGTATGCCAAGCTTACCGAGCAGATCTTTAACGGTGAGGGGAGCTTCAAGCTCCACTCTCTGTCCATGAGGCACATATTTCCTGAGGAGAGAGCTACCTGGCTTTACAATCACATGCATAGAAATAGAGTAAGGGGAAGGGGTTATACCCCTTCCCCTTACTCTATCACCTCCAAGCCAAGTTCCTTTATCTTTTCTGGCGTAGGCCTGCCGTTTTTATCCCAACCTCTGACTTCGTAGTAGAAATCAAGCAGCTTATCTACGTCCTCTTTGGGAACGAGCTTACCCTTGCTGGGACCGGTCGTTGCTGGTTCTTCCATCCAGCGCGCGGGTGGATAATCATACTTCCTTCCAAAATCTGGTATTTCCCTGATCGCGAAGAGTCTATTTTGATTCCAAGCTCTCTCAGCGGCTTTAAGAAGATCATTCAGAGAAGTCTCCCAACCGGTTACTGCGGTGTAGAGCTTTGCATAATATTCGAGATCTATTCCACACTCGACCCATGTAAATCTACATACACCAAGAGCATCGAACATGGGTCTAACATGCTGAAGATAAACGACCTTCTCAGCCTTATCCCTGGATATCTTATCTCTACCAACTTCTATATCATAAGTGATCGCCCAAGCTCTATTATGATGAGCGCCTATATCACAAGTTGCATACGCAAGAAGCATTGAGGGCGCCCAGTGAGATTCGTACGCACTAATCTCCATACCTTTAACCTGCATAGCAAACTTTATCGCATCTTTTCCAAAGCGTTCTGCTGCTTTCTTTGTCCCCTCTGCTAAGATATCACCTATACCCTCCCTTCTTGCTATCATCTCAGCAAGCTTGACAAACGCATCTATATCTCCCCATTTAAGCTCGAGTCCTCCAGTATCCTCCTTCGTTATTATCCCCTTCTCGTAGCACTCATTGGCAAAAGCTATTATTCCACCTGTAGATATGGTATCTAAACCGAGATCATCGCACACGTAGTTTCCATAGGTTACCTCATAGATAGAGGGCATAGTATTACTGCCACCTATCATTCCTATAGTTTCATACTCGGGGCCTTCAACGTAATACCTCTTACCGTTATACTCCACTACTGAGTACTTTCCACAGGCTATCGGGCAGAATCCACATGCTTTATCGTGAACGACTACCCTTTCTCTCATTGTTGGGCCGTTCATTTCCTTGTGTTTCTCATGATAACCCGTGCTAAAGTTTTTCGTTGGGAACGCACCTATCTCGTTAACCCAATCTACTACCATCGGGGTACCGTATTTCTGAAGTTCCGGAAAGACCTCGTTAGCCATGACGGACTTAAACATCTCTTTTCCAAGCTTGAGATATTCATCAAAGTTGGCTACGGGAATGCTCTTAGTACCACGTACTGCTATAGCTTTTATCTTCTTGGAGCCCATTACAGCTCCTATTCCAGTTCTTCCAGCCTCTCTACCAAAATCATGCCTTATAATGGCAACCTTAACCAAATTCTCTCCCGCAGGTCCTATAACCGCTATCTGAAAGTCCTCCCCCAGCTCCTCCTTAAGAAGCTTTTCCGTTTCTATAGTTCCCTTTCCCCAAAGATGTGAAGCATCCCTTATCTCAACTTTATCATCATCGATCACTATGTATACCGGTTTATCCGATGCTCCTTCGAATATAACAATGTCGTACCCTGCATACTTGAGCTCAGAAGCCATATGCCCTCCCATATTACTATCCCCGTATAAGCCGGTTAAGGGAGATTTGGCTGCAAAAGTTATCTTGCTACTACAAGGATGAAAAAGACCTGATAGCGGACCTGAGGCCATTACAAGCTTGTTTTCGGGACCAAGAGGATCAATGCCCTTCTTAAGCTCTTTATAAAGAATATAAGAAGCGAAACCTCTACCACCCAGGAATTTCCTCGCCATATCAAGATCTAACGATTCGGTTCTTATATCCCCGCTCGAGAGGTTTATCCTCAAGACCTTATTCATATATCCTCCTACCATGGTTCCATCCCTCCCTTAACCCTCGGTTATATAAAGTGCCTTTGTTCCACAATAGTTAACACACTCGCCACATAAATCACACTTTATAGGAGCGGTCTCAGCGGGATGCTTAACCATAGCATTTTCAGGACAGGCATCAACGCATACATAGCAACCAACACACTTCTCCTTATCAATTTTGTAAACGCCGTTTTCCTCGTATATAGCTCCCGTTGGACATACATTTGCACACTCACCACATTGTGTACAAGTTATAACTTGAAAGCCCGGTTCCGGCAAATTTGGCTTGATTATTAGAGCGCCTTTCTTGGGATTGTTTTCCTTGAAATGTACCAAAGTACATATAAGCTGACAAGTTTTACATCCACTACAACGTTCAGAATGCGCCGCTAAATACCGTGCCATACCTCTCCCCCCCTGTTTTATCTTGTTTTCAAGTTTCAAGCTATGTGGCTCAAGCCCCCCAGATATTGTATACGATAGTTTTCGGTTTGTAAAGCACCTTTTAGATCATTTAGCATCAAGAGCAGGCGTTAAGAATCTAATCCAGAATATTTTGAAAACAACAGCAGTTGGAACAGCTATAAGTGCGCCAAGAACCCCGAGGGTCGAGCTAAAAAACATGATCAGGAAGATTATCGCTACGGGATTTATTCTTATGTATCCCTCCATCAGCTTCAGGAAGAGTAGAAATGCAATCGTATGTATTATGATCACCCCTATTGCAAGAATAATGCTTGCTTTTAATCCGAGGGAAAATGTCATCAGAAAAAGGGGAACCATCTCGAGAAATACCCCAACTATTGGAATAAAGTTGGTGAAAATAGCCCAGAAGCTTAGGAGAATTGTATATTTGGAGCCCAAATAGGTTAACAATATCCCCATTGAAATTCCTACCGTGACTGCCACTATGACTATGGAAAATATGTACTGCCTTAGCTGGATATAGGTATCTCTTAAGAAAAAGGTCGCTTCGCGACGGCAACTTTTTGGAAAAATGCGGGGTATCCTTCTCCTTATAAACTGAAAGTGATATATCAGATATATAGATCCAAGGATAACATAAAACATAAAGGTAAATAGGTGAGGAGCAAATTTCGTTACGGCGGAGATTATGTCAGCGAGAAGCTTAAGAAGCTTTGGCTGAAAAGTTGAAACCAGCTGGGTTATTCTTATTCCAACATCGGGGGGCAATATTTTTTCCCACTCACGTTTTTCAAAGAACTTAGCTACCATTTCATAAAAGTTAGCTGCTTCTTTCATGAGAGATGGTATAAGGAATATAAGAAGCAATGCAAAGGAGAAGAAAAAGACTATAAGAGCTACCGCGTTTGATATTCTGCGAGGAAGCTTCAATGTTCTGCTTAAGAATATTGAAAATGGTTCTAAGAGAACGACGATGACCACTGTAGCAAGTATAGCGCTAAACACAAAAGGAAAAAAGAAGGCTACTCCTCCTATAAGAGCAGAATAAAATAGCAGAAACTTTATTAGAGTTTTATTCAAGATGGCTGTCCTCCCTTTACATATATGGGAGATAGATTGAAC
>JAGHDO010000010.1 GCA_021159885.1 Synergistota bacterium
TATTTAGGTAGCAAAGATGTATTTCCTAGAGCTATAAAAAGCATTCGAAAATTTATTGATACCAAAAACTCACTCTATGCAACTAAAAACAAAGGATCTTTAAGAGAATTCCTTAAATTTCTTTATGTCCTCCGGAAAGCCGGCAACTATGAGCTTATCTCCCTCATGAAGCTGTGTACTCCCACGCGGAAAGACAAAGGACTCTCCCCTTCTAACGAGAAGAACTATTATGTTGTAGGTTGAGCTGAAATTAAGCTCTGCCAAAGTTTTCCCGCACAAGCTCTTAGGAGCAGGAAGCTCACCTATAAGGAACTTGCCACCCAAAGCCGTAAAATCGCTTATCCATGGATGCACTATTATCTCGGCGAGCCTTTGCCCCATGTCCCTCTCAGGGAAAATAACTCTATGAGCCCCAACGCGTGCTAAAACTCTCGCATGAAGAACGTTATTAGCCCTCGCTATAACCCGCGGAACCTTAAGATCTCTCAAAATAGAAGTCGTTAAAACGCTCGCTTCTATGTTCTCCCCTATAGTTACTACGGCAACATCGCATTCCTTCACGCCAGCTTTAATAAGCGCATCGGGATCAGTAGAGTCAAGCTGCACCGCAATATCAACTATATCCGCTATTTCCTCAACCCGAGCTCTTACCTTATCGACTCCTATAACCCTTTGCTCGAATTCCACGAGCTTCCTGGCAAGAGCACTACCAAACCTTCCCAAACCTATTACCATAACGCTCTTTCTATCCAAAATACTCCCCTCCTTATCCAACCGGGATATGCTCTTCCGGGAACGATATTCTGGGTTCCCTTTTACGCTTACTTAATCCCCAAACGAAGGTGATAATTCCCACTCTCCCCCACAGCATAAGAACGACAAGCACCAGCTTTGATCCTGCCTTAAGATGAGACGTTATTCCCAAGGACAAACCAACCGTGCTTAACGCTGAAATAGATTCAAACATTATCCCAAAATAGTTTCTTCCCTGAAACGCGTAAATGATAAGACTTCCTATCCAAGCGGCTACTAAGTAAAGAAGAGCTATGGTCAACGCCTTTTCCACGGAAGTAAAAGGAATTCTTTTATTAAAAACCCTCGTTTCCTCCCTTCCCATTAAATTCTTAAGAGCGGAAGCTAAAAGAACCGCAATCGTTGTTGTTTTTATACCACCCCCTGTTGAACCCGGAGAAGCCCCTATAATCATCAAGATGCAAAAAAGAACCAAAGAAGGAGAAGAAAAGAAGCACAGAGGAACGAGATTAAAACCCGCGGTTCTCGGAGTAGATGAATGAAAGAGAAACATAAGGAATTTCTCCCACGGCGAAAATCCCTCAAAGCCGGGATTGCCTATATTAAAAAGCTCAAGAAGAACTGCTCCGAGCAATACGAGAAACAGGGTGGAATAAATAACCACCTTGGAGTAAGCACTAAGCTTTTTCCTCCCTCCGAAAACTCTCTCCCAAATTTCCGTCAGGACAGGAAAGCCAAGTCCTCCAGCTATAAAAAGAAACATCACCACGCTAAAAAGATAAGGAAAATTGTTAAACTCCATAAGATTCCAGCTATAAATGGAAAATCCCGCGTTGCAAAAAGCACTTATACTATGAAAAAGAGCGCTATAAAGCGCTTTACCTACGGGCACTCCCTTCAAAATAAGCCCGGTTCCCAAAAGCAGAAAGCCCAGCAACTCAAATATAAAGGTAAAAATCAGCACTTTTTTAACGATTTCCTTTACACCGCTTGGGCTTTCTCTCCCCAAACTATATGCAGTTATAAGTTTCATTCTCAGCTCTCCCTCTCCCCTTAAGGCATAAGCCAGAACGCTCGAAAGGCTCATTATCCCGAGACCGCCTATCTGAATAAGGATCAGAATTATGATCTGACCCCATACCGTAAAATCAGATCCGGTATCGCAGACAACGAGACCGGTAACGCAAACCGCAGATGTGGCGGTGAAAAGGGAATCTATCCAAGATATACCTTTGCTTGCCCAACTTCCCTTAAGGAGAAGCGTCCCCACTACTATGGCTAAGATAAAGATGAGCAAAAGCGCTCGCTCAGGAGAAAAAGAGGTATACGCTCTAAATTTCCTCAGAGTACATCACCTACTTTCCGATAAGACCTCGCAATCTGTTTATAAATACCCGAGCCTCCTCGATTCCCAGTTTTTCGCACATCCATATATATGTTAATGCCATCGGAAAAGACAACAGAACGCCAATTAGACCTCCCAAAAGCCTGTTTATAAAAAGCAGAGCGATCCCCAAAATTACGGATGGAAAAAGCAAAACCCCAAGGAAGCGGACCAATCTAAAGTTAACCTTATAATAACTAAGAAGTTTCCATCTGAGCAAGCAAAAATTTACGGCAAAAGCAACCGAGGTAGCTAGCGCAAGACCTGGCGGACCAAAAATTTTACCAAATAGGAAGTTAAGGATAACATTGATAAAAACAACCAAAATACTTATGAAAACCGGGGTTCTGGTGTTCTTAAGAGCGTAAAAGCTCCTCAGCAAGATATGAGTTAAGCCCGCGAAGGCAAGTCCAAGAGAATAGAATTTCAGCGTCATGGAGGTATTCTTAAAAGCCCAGTGCGTAAAAGAACCGCGATAGAAAATAAGTTTTATCAGATCACCGGAAAAAAGGAAAAGAAAGATTGAGGCAGGCACCATCACAAAAAGCGCAAGCTTTAAGGCTGACGAGAGAGTTTCCTCAAATTCTTCCATACTTTCAGCAAGGGCATCTCTCGAAAGGAGGGGAAGAGCGACCGTGGAAAAGGAAACGGCAAAAATTCCCATTGGAAGCTGATAAAGCCTAAAAGCATAGTTTAAAACCGAAATACCACCTGGAGAAATTAAAGATGCTATTATCTTATCAGCGAGATTCTGAACTTGATTTATAGCCAACCCAAGAGTGAGAGGCAGCATCATCAAGCATATTTTTCTTAACCCCTCATCTTTTAAATCTATAATCGGGTGGAATTTCCAGCCGAGCTTTCTAACCCATATCATTTGAAATATCCATTGAAGAGCGCCACCAATTGTAGCTCCCAAAGCAACGGAATATATTCCAAGGGATTTGTAAAAGAAAAGGGAGAGAGCTATAATTGAAATATTGAAAAATATAGGAGCTATTCCAGGGATAAAGAAATTCCCAAAGGAATTCAGTATTCCCATCGAAAGCGCAGCGAAGCTTATAAAAGCTATAAATGGAAGTGTTACTTTAGAGAGAGATAAGCAAAGGTGATATACCTGAGGAGAAAATCCGGGAGCTAAGCCTTTAACCAAATAGGGAAGTATAAGATATCCTATAAAAAGCAACGCTAAAAATAAGACCAAAAGCGTGGACAGAAGAAGATTAAATAAACGCCATGCGCTATTTCTTCCTTCTTTAACCAGACGCTCATTGAAAACCGGAATGAATGAAGAGCTTAAAGCACCTTCAGCGAGAAGCTGGCGAAGCAGATTAGGAACGAGAAAAGCTATCAGAAAAGCATCGTATATCGGCGTGGCACCGAAAAGATATGCCATAACGCTTTCTCTTACGAGCCCGAGGATTCTGCTTAGCATGGTGCCCATCATCATAAAAAGAGCGCCGGAAAGTATTTCTTTCTTTCTTTTCATAACCCTATTAATCAAAAGAAAGGGGTGATCCCGAGCTGAAAAAAATCTTACTCGGCGTCGGAAATGAGCTCCTCGGAGATGACAGCGTAGGACCGTGGATTGCAGAAGCTATTAATGGCAAAAAAGGCTGGAGAGGAATAAACGCTGGGACCGCTCCTGAGAACTTCTCGTCCCTCCTAAGAAGGGAAAAACCCGATCTGCTCGTTATAGTGGATGCTACTGAGATGAACCTGCCACCAGGTGAGTTCAGAATTATACCACGCTCCCTTATACCAAAACTGACCTATTTTTCCACACATACGCTCTCGCTTGCCTTTTTAATAGACGCTCTCAAAGAGGAAATAAAAAACATCATTTTTATAGGAATACAACCCAAGGCGATTGCCTTGGGTTGCCCTATTTCTAAAGAAGCTCTCTCTGGAGCAGGGAAGCTCCTTAATATACTTGTTTCTGAAAACCCTTTCGATAAAATTACTTCACTATAAGCTCCTCTGAATACTTGTCGTAATCCGAAAGCAGAAATTCTGGACTCATATTAAGGCACTTTACGGGACATATATCATTACACTGAGAGCAAAAGCAGCAACGAGATATGTATATCTTTACCTTCTTCTCCTCGGGAATAAACTCAATAGCATCCGCGGGACATACCCTTATACATTGTCTACAGCCTATACACTTGTCTCTATCATAAACGATCTTACCCCTGAAATCCGGTGGTGTCTCTACAGGTGGAACTATCTTTATCTGACCCTTCTCAACGCCCTCAAGAAATTCAAGTATGGAATCGGGAGCATACCTTGCCGGAAATAGATTAGTCTCCGGTCCTCCGAAAAGCTGCCTGAAGAGCTCAACTATCATAGGAGTAGCCATTTTGAGCAAACACCTCCCATAAAACTAAACCAGATAGTCGCAAACCACAAGGAGCAATCCAACCATACTGGTTAAAAGCAAAGGAAACCAGTATAGTCTCGCAACCTGATCTACCTTTAGACGGGCAAATGCTACTCTGGTCAAGGTAATGGATATAAGCATGAGAGCCAGTACCTTAAGCCAGAAGAAAATAAAGTCTATTATACCAGCGCCAACTCCTGAGATTCCAAGGGCAGAAGATATATTCCAAGGGAAGAAAAGATTTACAATGAGCGCAGTCATGGCAAGCGTCTTGACTCCATCAGCTATATAAAAGAGAGCATAGTTTCTGCCCGAATACTCCACCATTATACCTTCCGCTATTTCCGTCTCAGCCTCCGCGATATCAAACGGTATTTTACCAAGCTCAGCAGGAGCAACTATAAAGATAGTTATCAGTATGAGAATCACACCCAGTATTCCAAGAACCCCCATAGTCGACCACACAGGATGCGCAACATAGGTATAAAGCGAAAAGGCAGGCAAACTCGGGAAAACCTTAGAGTAATACCACGCCAGAGCTATTATAGCGGCAGAAAGAGGGAACTCATAGCTCATCAAAAGCACCATTTCTCTTTGAGCACCAACCGTAGCAAAGGGAGAACCGGAGGCAAATCCACCTGCAACCAGAGCGATAGCTGCAACGGTAAAGAGGTAAATTATCAGTATTATGTCCCCTCTGTCTCCCAGAAGAGGCGGAAGACTTCCCATCGGCTGATAAAAGAGCAAGCTAACCCCCGCAAGAAGCCCCAACCAAGGTGCGCCGTTGAATATCCATGGAACTGCGTTTTCCGGCACGATATTTTCCTTCTGTAGAAGTTTTATAACATCATAGAAAGGCTGAATTATCGGAGGACCATACCTTGCCTGAAAGCGAGCCGCTATCTTTCTATCGATACCTTTATATAAGAGCCCCAAGAACATAACCCATATAGAGAGAAGCACCGTCAACAAAATCTTAAGAGCTATCATCTTTTCTTCAACCTCCTCGTTTTGCGAACGCTTAGCTCATGAAGCTCCTTATGGGTAAGAACCTCCTTCCTGCCAGAAGGATAGATAAAGGTAGCTCTATTCAAACATGACAGGCACGGGTCGGTCGAAGCAACTATAATGGGTATATCTGCCACCTCCGCATCTTTAAACATAGGAACCCACGGAAGAAGATTATTGTATGTTGGAGCTCTAACCTTCCAAACCGCGAGATTCTCACTGCCGGGAACAAACTTAACATAGTGAACATCCTCTCCACGAGGCGCTTCATGCCTTCCCACCGCTTCCCCCTCTCCCCTCTTGATAAGAGCGAGAAGCTTAACCAGATTCTTCTCGTACAGTATATCGCCCTCCGGCATCTCCGTTAAAGCTCTATCGATAAGATCTACGGACTGATCCACCTCTAACAAACGCACAACTATTCTATCGTAGACATCGCCCTTTACCTCTCCCGTATACATATCAGGCGTTATCGCTCTCACGCTGAGATCAGCATAGGCTATGTAAGGTTGATCCTGTCTTACATCCTTAGGGACACCAGATGCCCTTAAGGTGGGACCAACTGCGCACAAAGATAGAGCCTCTTCTCTTGTCAACACTCCTACATCTCGGGTTCTTAACGCAACCGTTGGATCCTCAAGCAGTAAAAACTTCAGCCTCTCAGAAAGCGTTCTATAGTAATCGAGACATTTTCTTATCTCGTGATAATCCTCCTTCTTTATGTCTCTTCTAACGCCCCCTATTTGAACGATCGCGTAATTTACCCTGTTTCCAGTAACCCTTTCCAATATATCCATGACGTTTTCTCTAACCTTCCATATAAGCATAAACGCAGAATCAAATCCTATCTCATGAGCAGCGACACCAGCCCAGAGAAGGTGAGAATGAATCCTTTCAAGCTCAGCAACTATAAGTCTTATATATTGAGCACGGGGCGGAACCTCTATATTAAGGGCTCTCTCAACCGCAAGAGCGAGAGCCAAGGAGTGAGTTACAGAGCAGATACCGCATATTCTTTCTGCGAGATATAGGTTCTGAATAGGGTTCCTACGCATTCCCATCCACTCTATTCCCCTATGAACCTGCCCCGCATATATCCTAACGCTTTTTACCCTCTCTCCATCTATCTCAAACTGAAACTCTATAGGCTCCTTAAGGGCTGGATGAATGGGTCCCACCGGAATGTTATAACCATAGCTTGCTTTAGCCATCCTCAAATTCACCTCACTTCGTTCAGCTTTCTGACGAGAGAATCGGGCCCTTTCTCGTCCCTTCTCCATGGATATATGCCCTCTGGGAAGTCATCCGCAAGAAATACATGTCTCCTTTCCGGCAGATCCTCGTATATTACTCCAATCATCTCCTCCTTCTCCTGCTCGGTTATCAAAGCTCCAGGTATAAGATGACTGATACAAGGAAGCCTGGGATTCTCCTTCGGAACCTTCACTCTAACATTGATTTGAATCTCCCTATTGAAATCTCCACCATATATGGCAAGATGGTATAAGACCGCTATTTCCTCTCCCAAATCTTCGGCGGAAGCGACCATTGCATGAGGAGTTTCATCGAGCTCCATAAGAATTTTGACGAAATCTGGCAGCGCCCTGGGATCGATCTCCACCCATAGCTCTCTACACTCCACCTTCTTAACGCCAGATGTCCAGCTCCTTATCTCCCCATTTTTAAAGCTATCCCCGAGTCTCTCCCTAAGAAGCGAAAGGAGTTCCTCGACTTCGAGAAACTTCATCTTTAAGCTGCCACCTCCTCGCCCTTGCGCAGTTTCTCAAGCTTGACCCATGCCTTAACGACACCGTGTATTATAGCTTCGGGACGTGGAGGGCAACCCGGAACGTAAACGTCCACAGGAATTATGTTATCCACAGGACCAAGCAGATTATAAGATTCGTAAAAGACGCCACCCGTGCTTCCACAGCTACCTATTACTATAACGACCTTGGGATCCGGAACCTGTTCATAAATTCTCTTGAGCTTATCTGCCATTTTCCTCGTCACTGGACCTGTAACGAGAAGAACATCCGCATGCCGCGGCGTTCCAACGAGCCTTATCCCAAATCTCTCCAGATCGTGGCGAGGCATTAAAGCTGCCAGTATTTCTATATCGCATCCATTGCACGATCCGCTGTTGAAATGAAAGACCCACAAAGATTTATGAAAATACTCATTTATCATATTATCGCCCTCCCTAAACGATCAGGATAATGAAGCTGACGAGAGCAAGTATTCCAATGAACCAGCCAACATAATCAGACAGCACACCGGTATGGGACTCTATTAGGGGATCATAATAACCTTTAAGCGCCTCAACAAATCCCCAATATATATTGCTTGCTCTTACGTGAACTTCTCCCTTCTCCGGCTCAGGATGGCCACACAAGAATGGCTTATCCTGCTCCGTCCCCTTCCTGTAATCCTTCCTACCCTTGCTCCATATCCAGTAGACGATAATAGCTGCCAGTGCTACGCTAACCAACCAAACTATAGGATCCCAAAATCCTTGACCGGTCTTTATGAGCGTCATCCTTACATCCCTCCCATTACTTTAGATATATAAGATGCCTGATTCACAAGCGCCTTTGCAGCTGGATCGACTATGCTTTTGACAATAAGATCGGGGAATAATCCGAAGAAGATAACCACAAACGCCAAAACTCCCATACCGATTAACATGCTCTTGGGCACTTCCTTAACATTCTTATACTCAGGTAGCTGAGGTCCCAGAAAAGCGCTCTGGAATATCTTAACGAACGAAGCGAGAGTAAGAACGCTGACTATCATGGCGATAATGGAAAGCAGTGGGTTAAACCTGTAAACCGACTCATATATCATAAGCTTGGAGGCAAATCCATTAAATGGGGGTAACCCTGCTATGGCAGCAGCTCCAATTATAAAGTACACGGTAGTCCACGGCATGTTATGAGCCAAGCCCCCAAGCTTATTTAAATCTCTCGTTCCTGCCCTGAAGAATATGGCTCCTGCGGTTAAAAAGAGCAGTCCCTTATACATAGCATGATTTATTATGTGAAAGATTCCACCTTTCATAGCCATAATCCCATAGCTTTTTAGCGCTATGGGATTTCCAAGAACTGCAAGTCCCACTCCCACACCGAGAAGCATGTATCCCGTCTGAGAGATAGCGTGGAACGCCATCAATCTCTTTATCTCCTTTTGAACGAGAGCCATAGTAACTCCTATGAACATAGATAAAACCCCGAAAATTATGACCATCCATCCAACGGTCAGAGTTGACATTTTAACGCCAAATAAGCTGAAGCAAACCCTGAAAAGACCGTAGAGACTTGCCTGACTAACGCTAACCAAAACAGCCGTAACTGATGCGGGAGCCTCAGCATACGCATCGGGGAGCCACATGTGAAGCGGAACCGCTCCACACTTCATCGCAAGTGAAACCAGAAGAAGAGCAAGCGCTATTTTATCTGCCCACGAGAAACTCATCTTTTTAGCTATAGCTGCGAAGTTAAGCGCATCGTATTTGCCGTAAAGAAAGCCAACCGCTATAAGAACAAACATAGCCCCTAAGCTACTGATTACCATGTACTTTATAGAAGCCTCAAGAGACTCAGCCTGATAAAACCTGAAAGCTATCAGAGCAAAGGAAGCTATGGAAGATATCTCAAGAAATACAAAGAAGTTAAAGGCATCACCGGTGAGCTCCATCCCAAGCATACCAACTACCATAAGCAGGAAAAGAATATAATATCTATCCGAACCAGTTTCCTTCTCCAAAAAGGCTATCGAATATATCGCTCCGGCAAGAGCAGCTATCGTACCGGAAAGCGCCATGAAAGCGCTCATCCCATCAACCTCAAGGATGATTCTAATAGGTATTTTCATCCCCGAAGGAAGGGAGAGCGAAGGAAGCATCGCACCGAGAACATAAATCTGAGGACCAAGAGAAACGACTCTCTTAAATAGCAAGATCATTGCTATTAGAGAGAAAATGAGCGAACCAACCGTTAAACCCTCTTTGGCATATCTTCCTCCTCCAAGCTTGCTAATCAGTGGAATCAAAAAGGCCGCAAACAGAGGGATCGCTATTACGAGTATCGGTAAATGCTCCATACCCATCACCCTCTCAGTCTCCTCATTTCCCTAACATCCAAAGTCCCATAATGTTTGTAAGCCATAATGATAAGACTGAGTAAAAGTGCAGTGGTAGCAAGACCTATAACTATGGCAGTTAGGGTCAAAGCTTGAGGAGTTGGGAGAACCATCTTCTTGCCCGCTGGAGCCATGGTATATATCGGAGCTACCGCTCCCTTAACATATCCCAGTGTAATTAGAAAAAGGTTAACCGCAGACTCAACTATCGTGAGGCCTATGGCGATCTTTATGAGATTCCTATTAAACAGGATCGCGTATAAGCCCAGCCCCAACATAAGGGCAACCGCGATAAAAGGTATATACTTCACTCTTTATGCACCTCGCTTTCCCTTCTAACGATCTTGAGATAGATACCAAGAAACATAAAGAAGAGAATCAGGCTTATTCCTCCAAAAACCTCGAGACCAACCGCCACATTCATAGGAGGAAGCGTCCCCGCAGTATTTATATCCCCGTTGTTTATGCCAGGAGGGACGGGATTTCCGAATATCCCTCCAGAATTGGCGAGAAAGTTGTAGAAGAAAGTTGCAGCTATACCAAGAAAGGCAAGGGATATGAAGAGCAATAACCCGCTACTCTCTATAACGGAGAGAAGCTTTTCTTTGTACTTGCGTAGGAATTCTTCCTTTGAAAAAGCAATTAAGAATAGCGCCGTTGAGGAGGCTATAACCGCTCCTCCCTGAAATCCTCCGCCAGGGGTTAGATGCCCGTGTATGACCACATAAAATCCAAAGACCAGAACTCCCCAGAATATAAGTGCAGTTATGGTTCTAACTATCTTCGACATTCTCACTTTTTCATCACTCCCCTGAATACCGCAGTTACTCCAACAACCGCAGTGAAAAGAACCGTAGCTTCTCCAAGCGTATCAAAACCACGGTAGTCAAACACTATAGAGGTAACGACATTATTCGCCGCAACTTCCTTCTGAGCATTTTTGATGAAATATCCATCCATATCAGTCTGTAAAGGCTCTCCAAAAGGGTGAATTGTAAGAACTCCCCACATCACTACCAGGAAAAAGAATATAAACGAAACCCATTTTAAAGCCTTTCCCATCTTCAATCCCTCCTAACCCCTCTCAGCGCGAATATGAATATGGCTGTGGTCAACCCTGCTCCTATGCCAGCTTCCGCTATGGCAACGTCGGGTGCCTGAAGGAGATAAAACTCGAGCGACAGGATAAGGCTCATGGCGGCAAGCGCTATAACAGAGCCGATGAGGCTCCTCAGGAAAACCGCGAGATAAGCGGCTAAAACTAAAGCAAGCAAGGTGAAGAAATGAGCCCAGTATTCCATCTCTCACCACTTCCCTTCTTTTTCGGCTAACCTATCAACCACGGCTCTCTTAGGCATAACCCCGCTTCTGTGAGCAGCCCTTGCTATAGCATGTGCACCAGTGGGATTGGTTAAAAGGAGAGCTACAAGAGCAACGATAGCATGAATGGCAAGGACGCCAAACCTCGCCTCACCGGAAACTGCCCACTTTGTAAATCCGTAAACTATAACTCCAAGCGAGGTAAATATGGACCCAAAAGTCGTCGTTTTAGTGGCTCCATGAAGACGGGTATACACATCCGGAAAGCGAAAGAGAGCAATAGCACCGAGGCAGTTAAAGGCAACACCAATGATAAGAAATAGAATTATAAGTCCAACCATCGCTTTATAACCCCCTTTCAATATAGCGAGCGATAAACAGCGTAGTTATAAATGACAGAAGGGCATAAACTATCGCTATATCCACATATATAACCTCGTCAAACGCAGCTCCAAACACTATCATAGCAGCAACAACGTAGGTATTAAGCGTGTCCAGCCCTACAACCCTATCGGGAATGGTAGGTCCCAGAGCTGATCTTCCCAGCGCAAAGAACCCAAAGATAACCAACAAAACGCCTACAGCCATAAACCAGCTTGTCATCTCCATCATTCCACAATCCTCCTTGCCCACTTGGGAAATGTTCCGCAAACATCCTTAGGTTCCGGCGTGGTGGTCTTAACATCAATCCAGTGGACGTAAAGCTCGTTCTCCTTTTCATCAACGTCAACGCTCAACGTACCCGGAGTTAAAGTTATGGAATTAGCTAAAAGAGTAAGAGCCATATCCTTCTTCAATCCCGTTTTAATTTTGACTATCCCCGGGTTTATCTCTCCCGTTATAACCCTCATCGCGACATCTATGTTCGCCTTTGCCATTGCGGTAAAAAACGGCACGCAGACATAATAAATAAATAAACCCCACTTATAGGGATTTAACAAGGATGCGGGAACATATTCGCCAAAAACCCTGCTTCCAGCCAAACCAGCTATCACTGCGACCGGAAGCCCTATAACCAGCTCCTTGACGCTCCAAAGTCCAACGTCCCCGCCACCAGCTGTTAAAACTAAATAAAACAGATATGATAAAATTGTTACTGCGACATAAGCTCCCACCTTTTTCATCCCTCCCTTCGATCAAGGAAGCTCCCAAAGGGCTATTTTACCATATGATGCCATTATATGAAAACACCTTTAGCAATCTTTACTACCTTGCCTCCAACAAATATATCTATTTTTTCACCATTCTTCCTCGCTTTTAGATAAATCAGCGACGGCCTTTTCACTTCGTGCCCCTGTCCAACCCTAAGATCTATCTCATCGCTGCCAAAATAGCGATATTTACATAAATAACCCGCAAGGCAACCATTTCCACTGCCCGTTGCGGGATCTTCGGAGACACCATAATAGTGAGCGAAAACTCGAACGCTCAGGTCGCTTTCTCTTTCTCTCGCCTCTGGACAAAAGGCCAATATCAGCTTAGCGTCAAGTTTTTCTATAAGCTTATAAAGCTTATCCAAATTTATCCTTATCCTCTTCAAGGCACCCAAGCTTTTCAGAGGAACGATTATAAATGGCAAACCAGTTGAAACTTCCTGAACAGGAAACTTTTCATCTATGTCGCTCTCACCTATTCCAAGCACATCTGAAATAACCGCACGCTCAATTATCTCACCGAAGATCGGTGGTTTCTGCCTCATCCAGAGAACTTCTTCTCCCCCCGTTTCCCCGAACACAACCGGTATCTGCCCAACTTTTAAGTTAAGCTTTACTTCCCTAACCGCTTTCCCTATGATTTCTTCCCTTATAATGTAAGCAGTCCCGAGCGTAGGGTGTCCAGCAAACGGAACTTCCGCCTCGGGAGTGAAAATTCTAACATCATAGCCACCGTTTTTCTCCTCGTCTGAGGTGATAAAAGTCGTCTCTGAATAGTTCATCTCCCTTGCGATAAGTCCCATCTCGTCATCGGAAAGATCCCCTGCATTAAGAAAAACCGCAAGCTGATTGCCCGAATATTTTCCACGTGCGAAAACATCCACTATGAAGAAGACTCTTCCCATCGAAAAACGCCCCCTCCCGTATTAATTAAAAGAAAGCCCTTTCAGTCTTTCTACTGAAAAGATGTATTCTCTCAACATCTATGAAGAACTTCACCCGTTCCCCTTCCCTCAATGGAACATCTCCAGGAAGTTTTATAACAATTTTCCCGAAAGAAGCGTTCGCATGAACGACCGTATCGGATCTTAAAGCCTCAACAAAATAAACCTCAGCGTCAAAAGGAACGCTATTTTTCTCCTCCCTGAGATATATATGCTCAGGCCTTATCCCGAAGATCAAGCTCTCCTCCCCGCTCTCTAAAAGCTCCCCCTTTCGATCCGTAGGAACTGGTACTCTAAGCCCATCAGCAATTATAAAGAGTTCATCATTCTCATTAACTAAGCCTACACTTATGAAGTTCATCTGTGGAGAACCTATAAAGCCAGCAACGAAAAGATTAGCAGGACGATGATATATTTCCTCCGAGGTGCCTATCTGCTGCAACCTTCCATCCCTTAAGACCGCTATCCTGTCTCCCATAGTCATAGCTTCGACCTGATCATGGGTTACATATATAGTGGTTACCTTTAACCCCTCCTGAAGTTTCTTTATCTCGCTTCTCATTTTAACTCTTAAAAGCGCATCTAAATTCGAGAGAGGTTCGTCCATAAGCAATACGCTGGGCTCCACCACTATGGCTCTCGCAACTGCTACTCTCTGGCGTTGTCCTCCAGAAAGCTGATGAGGATATCTCTCGAGGAGCTCTGAGATATTAAGTAGCTCGGAAGCCCATTTGACCTTCTTATCTATCTCGCTTTCTTCCACCTTCTTTATTTTAAGAGGAAAGGAAATATTCTCCCTCACGGTAAGATGAGGCCACACCGCATAGTTTTGAAAAACCATGGATATATTTCTATCCTTCGGAGGAAGATCAGTAACATCCCTGTTATCGAAGAATATTTTGCCAGATGTAACCTCTTCAAGCCCAGATATGCATCTTAAAAGTGTGGTCTTCCCACACCCCGATGGACCGAGAAGAACGACAAATTCTCCCCTCTCTATCTCCAAGCTGACTCTATCAACCGCAAGGGTCTTGCCAAACCTCTTAGTAACCTCTTTAAGTATAACCTTGACCATAGCTTAGCCTACCTCCCAAATAAGAAATCACTTAAGAGATATGCCCCACATGGAGACCAGGTATCTCCTCGCAAAATAAATGAAAATTAAAGCCGGAACCGCCATTATAAACCCCGCTGTAAACTTAAAGTAGTCTGGCGAATCCATCGCAGTACTTAGTATGTGGGCAGGAAGCGTTCTATTCTGAAGCGAGAGAATAGCAGCCACGAAAACCTCGTTCCACGACATTATAAAGGCAAATATGGCCGAAGCTGCCAGCCCCGGAAGAGCGAGAGGAAGGGTTATCTTAAAAAACGCCTTCGCTCTTGATAACCCAAAAATCATAGCCGCTTCTTCAAATTCCACATCCACGCCAGCAAATATAGAGCTCGTTATAAGAATAACGAAGGGGAGTACCATAGTTGTGTGAGCCAAGGCTATTCCCAAAACGGTGTCGCTTATGCCCAACCGCATAAAGATCACCAAAAGCGGTATCGCAAGTATCATCAGAGGAAACATCCTTGTTGATAAGACCATTAGTTTGAGACTATCCTTACCCCTGAACCTGTATCTCGCAAGGGCATAGCCCGCAGGAATCCCCAGCATAAAACTCAATATTATGGTAACCCCCGCTACGAGCAAGCTTACCATCGTAGCATGCCCCGCACCAAGCGTGAAAAATAGCTTGTAAAAGTGAGAAACGGTAAAATGCCTTGGTATTATAAGACGAGGATTATAGTAATCCTCAGAGACGGCAAAAGCTGAAAGAGTTATAAGAACAACGGGGATGAGAAACCACAACCCTATGAGAATTGAGACGGCGAAAACAACGGCTTTCTTAAGCTTCTTTGCCTTCATGATTCGCTCAGCTCCTTGGCTCCCTTCAGGAACGTTAAGTAAAACCAGCTTATTATAACGGAAATGATCGCTATTATAACACCATAAACCGCAGCGACATTATAGTCCTGTAGCTCTGTTTGCTGATAAAACGTTTCTCCCGCGAGTATAGGTATATCCCTTCCAGCGAGAAGCCAGACCACGCCAAAGATTTGAAAGGCAAAAAGGGTCCTCAAAAGAAGCGCGGATTGCAAGCTCGTCTTAAGCAGGGGAAGCGTTATATAGAAAAACTTTTGCAATCTGCTGAAGCCGAAAACATCTGCCGCCTCGAAGTACTCCTTTCCTATCATCTGTAATCCGGCGAGCAGGATAACGAACACCAGAGGGGTAGCCCTCCAAACCTCAGTGAGAACTATTATCCAAAACTCCCGCGATTTAACGTTGAAGCCAAAGAAATATATAGGTTCGTGTATTAGGCCCAGGTTTAAAAGCACCTTATTTAGATACCCTTGCGGAGAAAAAATGTTATAGCTCATTAGAGCAGCAGAAACATCGCTTAAAGCAAGAGGAATGGTTATAAGGTATATAACTATCATATATCCTCTAAACTTAGAATTCACAAATAAGGCCAAAAGCAAAGCGAGAAGAACCTGAAGTGGAATAATAACACCAGTTAAAAGCAAGGTGTTTTTGAGCGCTTCCCAAAACATGGGATCTGAGAAAACCGAATGCCAGTTTGCAAGGGTTAAACCAGCGCCTCCCTCACTCGTGAATGTCAAGATGAGAGCTTGAACAAGAGGATATGCCATAAAGACCGCAAGGTACACCAACGTGGGAAGAAACAAAAGGTAGGGAACAAGCAAGATAAACCACCTCTCAAATTAAATAGGGAGGGAGCTTTTATTAGTCCCATAAAAAGCTCCCTCCCTTGGGTTTACCAGAAAAGAGATCTTTACTGGATAGGTGCACCAGCCTCCTTAAACAGCTTTTGCAGATATTTTCCTGCACGAGCTATCTCCTTTTTTATGTCCATCTTTTGAAGCACAACTCTTCTGAACACCTCTCTGTAAGTATTGGTAAACTTTCCTCCAAGCTTTCCAAGATTTGGTATCATGGCAACTATGGAATCCGGTGCAGACGACTGAGCAACTACTCCCTGTGCCAGAACCTTAAGAGCTCCAGCAGGAATCGCTCCAGCAGCTTCCTTAACCGTCGGGAAAAATCCTACATTCTGAAGAACGCTAATCTGTATATCGGGTCTGGTAAGATATTCGATAAGTTTATATGCTTCCTCCTTAGCAGGAGCTCCCTTAGGAACGGCAAGTCCAACCGCAACTATAATATACCCTCTACCGGCAGGCCCCTTTGGAACGGGGATAACATCAAATTTCTCCGGAGACTGAACGATAGCAGGCTTAATCCTCGCGGTATGATCCCAAGCAAGCCATACCTCACCCTTAGACAGTGGTTCGCTCATAGCAGCCCAAGTTGAACTTGCTGGTTGAGTATACTTGATGAGCTTTCTCATATATTCCCACGCTTTCACACTACCAGGGGAGTTGAACTTCTTAGCCTGATAGCCGGTGAATGAAGGAAGAAGATATCCGTGAAGGAACCTGTGGAATAGTCCCTTTGGAGCCATGGGAAGGCCAAATTTGGGAGAACCGGTCTTTTCCTTTAAATTCTTAGCCCAAGCGAGAAGAGCGTCATAGGTCCACTTCTTCGTTGGCTTCTTTATATCATCTACCGTGAGTCCTTTAGGTAGATATTTATAAGCCTCCTTGTTAACAACCATAACATAGGTAGCTTGCATCCAAGGCACATAAACCTTCTTACCCTTTATTACGGAATACTTCTCGAGGGTTGGTATAAAAGTTCTATTGGGAAGAGATATATCTTTTATCTCCTGGAGCAGTCCCCTCGATGCCATGACATCCAACCCCCCATGGAGATCCCCAACAAGAGAGAGCGTTACCTTCCCGCTCTTTTGCTCGGCAATCATTCTTGAAAGCATCTCATTATAAGTCAAAGCAACGAACTCAACGTCGATACCTGTCTCAGCCTTAAAAGCCTTAAGAAGCTTTCCTATCATAAATTCCCTCTCTTCAGCAGGATGAAGCTGGGTTGAGCCAAAGAAAAGCTTTGGAGCTGAAAGCGCACCTGTGGAAAGAACGAAGACCGTTACCAGAGCCAGTGATATCACTAATAGCTTTCTCACCTTGAAAATCCCTCCTTTCTAAAATAAAGCTTTAGCTTATTCGGTAAAATTATAACTAATATCTTGAAGGCTGTCAAACACAACGATTATTGAAGTATCCCACTCTTGACACCGAATTAAGTTTCAAATATGATTTTGAGTATCAAAAAGGAGGCTCAAGAAGAAGGGAGGCTAACCCATGCGCGAAGAGGAAAGAATAGCGCAGAAAAAGGAATTTACTATGATCACGGAAGAGGAAGAGAAAGCATTAAGAGAGATAGCAAATATACTTGAAAAGAAAGTCTCCGACTTTGCCGATAAGATCTACTATCATCTCTCAAGAGCAGAAGAAAGAAGAAAGCATGCACTTGGCACATCAAAAGCAGAGGAATGGAGGTTCGCCTTGAGAGAATACTTAACGAGCTTAATCAAAGATAACATAGATGCCCGCTATCTTGAGAAGAGAGTGACCCTCGGCAAAAAAAACTACAAAACCGGTGTGGCGCTCGAACATTTCATAGGAATATATAATCCACTCATCAAGCCATTGCTTGAAGCCGTATTCGATGCATATAAAGAGGAAAAAGATAAAGCTATTTTAACATTTAGCGGACTTATGAAAAGAATAAATCTCGATGTTCAAATAGTCATAGAAACCTACATGAGCTTGGTAGGAGAAAGCGTCGCTGAAGCCAACAATGATCTTAAGACGGTGGTCAAAACCATATCTAAGATAGCAGGGCAAACTAAGCTCCTTGCCCTCAACGCTGCGATAGAAGCCGCTCGTGCCGGGACTGCTGGAAAGACCTTCGCCGTGGTAGCCCAAGAAATAGGCAAACTCGCCTCTTCTTCAGCAAGAGCTGCCGAAGAGGCAGACGAAATGATAAGAAAACACTTAGAGAATTTCGTCAAGGGGTGGAGTTAACTCAGCAACATTGTCATATATGCTATCACCATGAGTATCCATAGCCACTATAAGGGGACCAAAATTCCTAACGCGAAGCTTCCAAACCGCTTCAGCCATACCAAGATCATACCATTCTACTCCCTCAACCTTTTCAACCGCTGAAGCAGCTAAAACAGCGCATCCTCCAGGAAAGGCAAGATAAACACAGCTATTCTCCATCATAGCCTCAAGTACCATTTTATCCATTCCACCCTTTCCTATTATTCCCCTAATCCCAAAGCTACGAATAAACTCGGGCTCAATGCGATTTAAACGGGCGCTCGTCGTTGGACCCGCAACGACGAGTCGCCATTCCCCTTCCTCCTCCTTAACTATGGGGCCACAATGGTAGATGACTGCCCCTTCAAGATCCAGAGGAAGAGGCTTACCCTGAGCTTTGTACTCCATTGCTCTTTGATGAGCTCTATCCCGGAAGGTGTATATTAGCCCTGAAAGATAGACTATATCCCCTATCTCAAGCTTCTTAACATCCTCAGCAACCAACGGAGTTTCAAGCCGATATTCCAAAGGATATCACCCCCAATTATATAAAGTCGATTACGCCATCTTTGGTTACTCTCAAGGAAGCCCTTCTCGAAGCCCAACACTGGAATCTTACCGCTACCGGAAGGCTTGCAGTATGAGTATAAGCACTTTCTATGTGAAGAGCCAGCGCGGTTATTTTGCCACCAAGTCCCATGGTGCCTATCCCGAGAGAGTTAACTTTCTCAAGTAGCTCCCGCTCGAGATCTGCGATAAACGGATCGGAATTATGGCTTCCGACCTTCCTCAGGGAAGCCAAATCAGCGAGTTTCATAGCGAGAGGTGCGGTTCCACCTATTCCAACTCCTATTATCGTGGGAGGGCAAGGCTTCCCACCAGCGCGAATAACCGTCTCTAAAATGAACGATTTTACACCTCCTAATCCTTCTACCGGGGGAAGCTCAGCAAGAACGCTCATATTCTCAGATCCCGCCCCTTTGGGTACTACCGTTATTAGCATCTGGTCATCTCCCGGAACTATATTCCAGCTTATATAGGGTATGGATAATCCTACATTATCGCCTGGGTTAGAGCGTGTGAGAGGGTCAACCGCATTAGGACGCAGGGGAATTTCATCAGTGCTTTCTCGAACGGCATCTTTTAAAACCTCTTCAAGATTGATATCTCTTAAGGGGAACTCCGTGCCAACATCAACGTAGAATATCATTATCCCTGTATCCTGACATATGGGCTTTTTCTCTCTTTCAGCAAGTTTTATATTGTCAAGCATCGCTTTAAGCTGGATTCTCGCAAGCTCTGAATCTTCACTCTCATAAGCCCTCTTAAGAGCATGTTTTACATCCTCCGGTAGCTGAACTACCGCCTTGAAGATTAACTTTTTCACCGCTTCCTTTAAAACTTCTTCCCTCAAGGTCATACCATCTCCCTTCAGATTACTAAAGCCCAAGATAGGCTTTTCTAACCATATCACTCTTAAGAAGCTCCTCACCCGTGCCTGATAGAACTATCTTCCCTGTTTGAAGGACATAACCCCGGTCTGATATGCTCAAAGCTTCCTCGACCATCTGCTCGACCAAAAGAACGGTCTTTCCTGCTTTCTTTATCTCACTTACCACTCCCATGACTCTCTCAACGAGCTTGGGCATCAATCCCAAAGACATTTCGTCTATCATTATGAGCTTGGGATCAGACATCAATCCTCTACCTATAGCGAGCATCTGCTGTTCTCCACCACTTAAGGTCTCTGCTTTCTGATTCAATCTTTCCTTAAGATGAGGGAAAAGTTCGAGAACCTGATCAAAGAGCTCCCTAACCTTAGTTTCATCCTCTATGTAATAGGCACCAAGAAGTAAGTTTTCTCTCACCGAAAGCTTTGAAAATAGCCTTCTCCCCTCCGGCACATAAGATATCCCTCGTTTAACAACCTCAAAAGCAGGAAGCGATGTTATATCCTCCCCCAGAAAGGCTATCTTCCCGCTAACCGGAGTAATCAAGCCAGCTATAGCTCTAAGCAGAGTTGTTTTACCTGCTCCGTTTGCGCCAACTATGGATACAACCTCTCCTTCTTTAACGTTAAAGGAGACCCCGTGAACGACGGGGACATCATCATAAGCTATCTTAAGATCTCTTACGTCGAGCATGATACCTCTCCCCCAGATAAGCCTTTATAACTTTCTCATCATTAACGACCTTCTCAGGCACATCATCAGCGATCTTCTCCCCCCCATCCAAGACGACAACCCTGTCCGCTATAGGCATTATCGCTTCCATGATATGCTCAACAACGAGAAGCGTTATTCCCCTATCCCTTATCTTAAGGAGAAGCTCTACCGCCTCCTTGACCTCCGTGGAGGTTAGCCCAGCCATTACCTCATCGAGCATCAGGAGTCTTGGACGAGTTGCCAAAGCTCTCGCAAGCTCGAGCCTTTTCTTATCAGCTATAGTAAGGCTTCCCGCAGGCTTATGCATGATTTCCCTCATGCCACAGAGCTCGATAACTTCCTCTGCGATTTTTCGAGCCTTAATAGCGCTCGGCTCCCTCAGAAAAGCCCCGACCATAACATTATCCAGAACGCTCATCTCCTTAAGAGGCTTAACTATCTGAAATGTCCTAACCGCTCCCCTCCTTGCTATCTCGTGAGGGGGTAAGCCGGTTATATCCTCTCCGAGGAAATAGACCCTACCTGAAAGGGGTTTATAATAACCCGTTATACAATTAAACAATGTAGTTTTGCCAGCCCCATTGGGACCTATAAGCCCAAGGACCTCTCCCTCATTCACCTTAAAGGAGACATCCTTATTAGCCACAAGCTCCCCGAACTTCATTGTGAGATTCGAAACTTCCAGGATGATACCCATCCCCTACGCCCTCCTTCTAAGAGAGAAAAACATTCCAACTACACCCCTCGGTTGACTCGTTGAAACGAGCATTATAAGCAACCCAAATATTATCAAATCAACGCCTTTACCTGTTCCACCTATAAGAGCACGCGTGTACTCCGATAGAGGAACGAGAATAGCGGCTCCCACGAGAGGTCCCCAAAGATGACCAGCTCCTCCAAGTACTGCTACGAGAACTATCATTATAGAAACATCGAGAGACATAACCGTAGCGGGCTCTATCCTGAGAATATATTGAGCATAAAAGGTTCCGCACAGAGCGGTCAGAAAAGCAGATATCATCATAGCAAAGAGCTTATATTTCGTGGAGTTCACACCTATAGCCTCTGCAGCTTCCTGACTTTCCTTTATAGCCTTAAGGTAATATCCAAAACGCATTTTCTCAAGCTTCCTAACGAGAAGAAAAACGAATAGAAAGAAAGCAAGCATCACATAAATATAAGGAAGCTTATTCTTGTAAAACATGAAGTTATAAAAGCCCTCTTTAAGAACGGGAAGGTCTATTCCTATAGCCCCTTCAACGTAATCCCATACTTTAAAAAGTTCGCTAAATATCTCCACAATAGCAAAAGTGGCTATAGCAAAGTAATGTCCTCTAAGCTTAAATGTTGGATAAGATATCACGGTTGCAACCGCTACCGCTATCAGTCCTCCGATTATAGCTCCGATCCAAGGTGTTAGTGAGAAATCCCTTAGCAAAACTGTGGAGGTATAGGCACCGATACCAAAGAAAACCGCATGTCCAAAGGAAACCTGTCCTGCATATCCGCCTATTATATTCCACGCCTGAGCCAGTGTGGCATAAAGAAGCGTCATTATCAAAACATGGTGGAAGAAAACGCTCTTTATGATCAGTGGTAGAACCGCCAGAACTCCAGCAATTATAAATATTACCATCCGAATAACCCCCTCGGCCTTATAAGAACGACCAGAAGGTAAATCGCAAAAACTATGACATATTTAAACACAGGGGCTATAAAGAAGCCTCCAAGAGCCTCAGCCAAACCTATCAGTATCCCTGCCCAGAAGGCACCGCCGATAGAACCAAATCCTCCCAACGCAACGGTAACAAAAGCTATTAAGGAAAAGAGTATACCTACTTCGGGAAAAACATAATAAAAGCTTGAAAGCATTCCCCCAGCTACCCCAACGCAAGCTCCTCCTATCCCAAAGGTCAGTGCAAATATCCATTCCGTATTTATTCCCATAAGCTGAGCAGCTTCTCTATCAAGAGCGGTGGCCTGAATGGCCCAACCAAGTTTAGTCCTTCTCATTAGGAAATAGATAAACAGTGTCACCGCTATCGAAGCTATGCCGGCAACAAGCTGCGGTCCCCCTATCGAGACTCCCCCTAAGACCATTCTAAGATCTCCAAGAATGGTTTTATTCAAAAACCTATAGTTAGGTCCCCAAAGGAAAAGCGCTACATTTCTCAAAAATATGCTCAATCCAAAGGTAGCAAGGAGAGAAGCTAGCGCGGGAGCACCTACCACTTTCCTTATAACGAGTTTGTACACTACTAACCCCAGCAAGAAGGCAAACGCAGTAGCAAATATCCACGAAAAAAGAGGATCTATTTTCCAGAGAAAGCCAAACCAAAAACATACATACATAGATAGCATTAAAAATTCACCATGTGCGAAGTTTAGAACATCCATAACACCATAGATGAGATTCAACCCAACGGCAACGAGGGAATAAACCAATCCCATAAGAAGACCACTGACCACTACCTGAAGATAAAGTATCACAAGGATCCCTCCTTACCGAAAGCATAATAAAGGGGAGGGCCCCTCCAAAAAGAACCCTCCCCTTACCGTCAAGTGCATCGTCCCTTTTACTTCCTCTTCCCCCATGCAGGCATAGGATAAACAAGCTTAGCCGACGCAAGATTCTCTGGATAGACGGTAACATACTTACCGTTCTGAATCTGTTGAATAACTGTCTCAGCGTATATATTCTGACCACCAGGTCCAAACTTAACCTTCCCCGCTATAGCGAGAGGCATAGGAAACTCGGTCTTAGCGAGAACCGCTCTGATTTTATCACCATCCGTAGAACCAGCAAGGTTTATAGCCTGAGCGAGAACGAGAACCGCATGAGTAATCTCAAGCGTTGGACCATCATAGTCCCCCTTAGCCAGCTTCTTGAACATCTCATTTACCTTGGCAAGCAGGGGCATCTTCGGAAGCAAGTCTTTAGCAAAGCTCTGGCTTCCACACCAGTAGTCTGCATCCTTTCCCACGTTTTTTATAAAGCTGGGATCCTGAAAGCCTCCACAATATGAAAGGGATATTGGCGGTGCATAATCAAGCTGTTTACACGTCTTAACGAAAAGAGTAAAATCTCCTATCAAGGACGCCACAAGAATCGCATCGGGATTAGCAGCCTTAAGCTTTTGAACTTCAGCATTCAGATTCGTAGATCCAAAAGTGTAAGGAACATCAGCTACAACTTTAAATCCCATCTTCTTAGCTGCTTTCTTAGCCTCAAGAGCAGCGTGTTTACCGAACTCCGTATTTTCGTAGAATACACCTATAGTCTTTATAGGCTTGCCCGTCTTCCTAGAAAGCCACTTCAGGAACTTGAGAAAACCAACGGAATCGGTAGCATCAGTTGGAGCTATACGGAAGAAGTACTTCAACCCTCTCTCCGTCAGGGCCGCAGAACTGGAGGCACCACATACAAAGGGAATCTTATATCTCTCCGCCACAAAGGAGGCTGGCTTCGAAACCGCACTCTGATAGGCACCAACAAGAGCTATTACTTTCTCCTGAGTTATAAGCCTTTCTGCTTCTGCCTTTCCAACATCCGGCTTAGCCTGGCTATCGGCAAATACGACCTTTATCTTTGCACCACCGAGATTTGGAAGTCCCGCAGTCTCAGCAAGCGGTATACCCTTAAGCTCCGGATGAGCCTCGTTTATTATCTTTAACGCTACTTCAACTGCATATTTACAGCGTAATCCCGTGCTCGCTATGGGTCCGGTTAATGGATAAATAGCGCCTATTTTAATCGTTTTCGCTACAGCAACTCCAGTCAACGCAACGCACAAAATCAACGCTGCTACAATGATTTTCCTCACGCGCCCATCCCCCCCTTAAAAAGTTTATAGAAATATGCTACATTTTAATTATAGCATAAATTATGTCTTTTCACCACACATCCTTAGTACATATTCCCACTGTCTATCTACATCTTTTTGAATCTCATCTATTATATGGCGATTTTCTGGCTTAAACAGGTGGCGGAACCTTCCCTGAACCTTCAAAAACTCCTCTATAGGTTTTTTCTGTCTCGGCTTATAGGAGAGCTTCCACTCATCGTCTATGACCTCAAATACGGGCCAGAAGCAGGTATCAACAGCAAGCTTGCATACTTTAATCATCTCGGATGGACTTATTCTCCAAAATCTAACGCAGGGAGCAAGGACATTTATAAAGGAAGGACCAGGCGTTTCTATCGCCTTACGAACCTTGTTGACCAAATCAAGCGGGTTATGCAAGGTCGTCTGAGCAACATATGGAATGTGATGTCCTGCCACGATGGCAGTTAAATCCTTTCTCCACTGGGGTTTTCCGGGAATAACTTTACCTGCGGGAGCAGTGGTAGTATTAGCCCCTTTGGGAGTTCCACCGGATCTCTGAGCGCCGGTATTCATATAACCTTCGTTGTTATAGCATATATACAGAAAATCATGTCCCCTTTCAAGGGCTCCTGAGAGAGCCTGCAGACCTATATCGTATGTTCCACCGTCTCCACCAAAGGCGATAAACTTTACCTCTTTGTCTATTTTACCTTTCTTCCTCAAAGCCTTATACGCCGCTTCCACGCCAGCTATTGTCGCAGCAGCATTTTCAAAAGCGTTATGAATCCATGGTACCCTCCAAGCGGTATACGGGTAGATGGTCGTGGAAACCTCGAGACAACCAGTGGCACATGAAACGACAACGGGCTCATCTACCGCGAGCATGACCAGCCTCGCGGTCAAGGCAGCACCACAACCCGGACATAACCTGTGCCCATAGGAAAGCCTCTCCTCTCTTTTTAAGAGATCCTTTATCGTCAAGGCCATCTAAAACACCCCCTTATTCCCTGACTCCAAGATACTTCTCTTCCTTGGATATTCTGCCGCTTATGAGATCCTCAAATACGCTCCTTATAAGCGTGGGCGTAGTATCTCTTCCGCCAAGTCCATATATGTATGAAGCAAGCTTCGGCCTCGACTGAGCCTCATACAGGGCGGACTTTATCTCGCAAAAGAGCGGAGCCTCAGCTCCAGTGGAATAAGCTCTGTCCAAGACCGCTACGGCTTTCCTACCATCAAGCACACGCGCTATCTCCTCACCGGGGAAGGGGCGGAAAAGCCTTACCTTAAGCATACCAACCTTCTTACCCTCTTTTCTCATTTCCTTAACGACGTGCTTTGTAGTTCCCGCAGTTGAGGACATAACGACTATAACGTATTCCGCATCGTCTAAGTAGAATCCTTCTATCTTAGGGTATTTCCTGCCAGTGAGCTTTGAAAGTTCATTAGCAACTTCATCGTAAACCCGCGGGACATTTTTCATCGCCTCAAATTGCTGACGCTTATGCTCAAAGTAGTAATCGAAAAGATCGAGAGGACCGTATGTGATCGGATGATCAGTATCAAGGAGAGGATACCAGGGCTTATACTCACCGATGAAGTTTTTAACCTGCTCATCATCGAGGAGCTCAACAACTTCAACGCCGTGAGAAATTATAAACCCATCCTGACAGACCATAACGGGCAGACGAACATCCATATGCTCGGCAAGCCTTAAGGCCAAGAACATATGGTCGTAAACCTCCTGAGCGGTCTCGCTATATATCTGAACCCAGCCGGAATCCCTCTCTGCCATAGTATCAGCATGATCACAGTGTATATTTATCGGAGCAGAAAGAGCCCTATTAACCACACACATAACTATGGGAAGTCTCAGGGAGGAAGCTATGTAGACTATCTCATGCATCAATGCTAAACCATTAGCAGAGGTAGCGGTCATGACTCTACACCCTGCTGCAGCAGCTCCAACACACGCAGACATGGCAGAATGCTCGCTTTCAACCGTAACAACTTCAGTATCAACAAGCCCATCAGCAACGAACTGAGCAAACGTCATCATTATCTCAGTCTGTGGAGTTATGGGATAAGCCGCAACTACATCAGGGTTTATCTGTCTCATAGCTTCAGCAACCGCAGCGTTTCCAGTTATAGCAACCCTTTTCACCCTACTCACCTCCCTCAAAGAGAGACTCCGGCTTCATCTCTATGGCTTTCTTCGGGCATATAGAAGCACAGATCCCGCACCCTTTGCAATAGTCATAGCTTATTCCTACCATCTTTTCATTCTCAACGAGTATGGAGCCATCCGGGCAATGAAGCCAGCACAGATGGCAATGGATACACTTAGACTCGTCCCAGACAGGTCTTACGCTTCTCCACGTGCCAGTTTTGTAAAGAGCAGCATTCCCCGCATCTAATATCAAACCCGCAGGCGGTATATCCTTCCATCCTTTTAAACTCATTCCCCTCGCACCTCCTCATATCCACGGCGCATAGCCCTCAGGTTAGCTTCTATTTTCTCCTGGGTTAACTTAACGGCAAACTTGGATCTGAAATGCTCCTCAAACTTCTCAAGAGGAACCTCACCGATTATCTTAGCTAAAGCTCCAAGCATAGGCGTATTCGGCGTGTTTATCCCTATTTCCTCGAGGGCTATCTTCGTGGCATCAACGGTATAAACTTTTTGCGTCTTTAACCCCAGTTTTTCCTTTACCTCAGCAGGAGCGTGTGGAGTGTTGACGATGAGCGCTCCGTCTTCCTTAAGTCCCTCGGTAACGTTAACCGCGGTAAGCAGGGTAGGATCGATAACAACGACCATATCAGGATGCTCAACCTGACAGTGAAGCAGTATTTCCTCCTTACTTAAGCGATCAAAAGCCTTCATAGGAGCCCCAGACCTCTCAGCTCCATACTCCGGGAAAGCTTGAATATGATATCCTTCCTCAAAGAACACCTCCGCTAATATCTGGGCTCCTGTTTTCGCACCCTGACCTCCTCTACCGTGCCAGCGTATCTCAACGAGCCCCTCCAAAACCTTCACCTCCCTCTCGTTAAGGCAAATAAACCTTACCTATTATACACCCTTTAGTGAAACTTTTCCAATCATTTAAACTTCCTCAACAACAAAGTCGGTCAGATGTTTCGTCTCGTTTAAAAGGATCAGAGTAAAGCCTCTTTCCCCTCTATACTCGACGATGCTATAAGAAGCGGTATCAAAGTGAAATTTCCAAAAATATGGCTTTTTCACTTCAAACATAGCAGCAAAAAGGGGTTTTAAAACCGCCCTATGACTAACTATAGCTATGATTTCACCTTCATGTTGAGGAAGAATCCTCAACAATCCCTTATATGCCCTTTCCTTCACATCATCTACTCTTTCCGCTCCTGGCAGGGAAAGGTCCTCAGGAACGGTTATCCATGTCTTCCATTCCTTTGGATATTCTCTTTCTATATCAGCTTTGGGTCTTCCCTCCCACGAGCCAAGCGAGATATTAGTGAAGCTCTCATCGACAATGGGACTCAAACCATGAGGTTCTGCTATTATCTGAGCAGTCCTTAACGCCCGTGAAAGAGGACTCGAATAAACGGCACTCAACCCGAACTTCCTTAACTCCTCTCTAAGCGCCTCAGCTTGTTTTACCCCGTTCTCATTGAGGGGGAAATCTCTCCTACCTCTGAAAAGCCCCACTCTATTCCCTTCACACTCGCCGTGCCTTATGAAGATTATCTTGGTTTTCAAAACATCACCTCCTAAGGAAAATTTTGAGACATCGTTAAAATTATTTTATAATATCTTCCTTCAAAAAGGGAAGGAGCTTATGCCCCTCTGGAATCACGTAAGTCGAAGGATGAGAGCCAAGTATTGCTTTAGCCTTTTCTATCCCCTCCTCAACGCTTCGTATGGGTTCCATTCCCGCCTCTCTAACTTTCTCATCTGGAAGACTTGTTAGCAGAAATATGCGGAATTTCTCAGCCATCAGTGCTGTATGAAATGCCATATGCCCTCCAATGGTATAGTTAGCTCGCAGAGCCTCCTCCCTTTCTTTATTATCACGGTAATCTATGAACATGTGATAGAAATCATCATTCCCCATTCCTTCTCTGCTTTCGGAAACCAAAATTATGACTCCTCCTTCCTTTGTCGCTCTCTCAGCGTTATAAAGCGTCTTATAGGTCTGATACAGATTTATGTCCTCAGGATAACCCCCACACGAAACTATAGTGAGGTCTGCTAATTCGCTTATCTCAACGCTATTGTATTCATTGCAAAACTTAGCCCCCTCTTCATGGGCAGTTATATAATTGCCAGCCACTATATAAGCTATCTTCCCATGGGGACTAACAACGCTATTCACGAGAAAACAGGGATTCACGAAGCTTGCAACCTCCACGGAGTCCTCGCTAACTCTATTACCCCTCATGACGCCAGCTCTCACAGTCGGATCAAGGCCTTTTCCCGGAACGGGATGAAGCGCAAGACTGTGATTTTTCATTATAGAGTCCCGCGAGCAAACTCCGGGCATAATTGCCTTCTTACCTCCTCCAAAGCCATCAAGGAAGTGATGAACTATACCACCAGTCAGAACGACTTTATCAGCTTCAACAACCATCTTGTTAATCTCAGCGGGTGTGCCATATGTAGTTTTGCCAAGATAGATGTTCTCTTCTTTATCTCTCGCATGGTGATTGTATATTCTTCCCTGAAGAAACTCGTAAGACTCCTCCCCCAGAAGCCTCTTAAATTCCTCCCCTGTATGATCTCTGTGATCACCATTAGCGCATATAGCAAATATATTCTGCTGTTTAACGCCAGCAGCTTTAAGCTCCTCAAGGATAAAGGGCATAAATACATGATGCCTGACCCACAATCTCGTCATATCGCTGAATATTATGCACACCCTATCTTTAGGCTTAACGAGCTCCCTTAAAGGAGCAGAATCAATAGGTTTTTTCAGAGCCTTCTTAACCAGCTCCTTTTCATCCTCCACCTCTGGCATTTCCTTAGTCCTAAGAACCTCTATTATATCCGCATCATCGTAATCAAATTCGACAAAACCATCACCCATAGCGAGCCTGAATCCCTTCTTCATCCGAGAGAAACACCTCCTTAGCCTAAAATTGGAATGGATAAGGAAACCCAACCGAAAGCCCTTCCAAGAAGAGACATAGCCATTGTGATAGCTATAAACGAGAAAATCACGGCGAAAATCGATCTTAAAAACGAAAGCCCATAAAGCTTCGAAACACATAACCCATACAGATAGAACATCCACAAAACGGAGATCACATAAACCATTGCAAATCTTGAAGAAACTATGTTCACATTATGCTTTAAGCATACGAATGCCATCGTAAAGAGAAAAATCAGCATGGGAAGCCTTGAAGCTCCTAAGCCATAAAGTAAATTTATAAAACTCGCTCTCCTAAAGCCAGAAAGCGTCTCTGAAATTTTATGAACCACTACAGAAAAGAATGTCCAACCCGCGATAGAGATTAATATCGAAAAGAGGACGAAGCTATAAGAAACCTCACCGTGGATATAAAAAACGGTAAGGGGATTTATAAGACCTGTTAAGGCTACTATAATAGCCGGACCTACTAAATCCTTCCTTTCTATAGAGGACTCCCTCAAACTCTCGAAAAAGAATTCTGGTTCGAATATTAACCTTTTAATCATATTCTCACAACTCCCATCCATAGACAGTTTTCTGCCCTGCAACTTTGCCAAAGTTGCAGGGCAGAGAGGAATAAAACCTTACATCTCTTTCGAACAGACCCCGATTAGAAAAGATTCGGCATAAGCAGTATAAACAGCGTTCCGAGCAATCCAGCTGCCACCGAGTATATTATGCAGGGTATAAGATTACGTCTTATTATAGCTCCTTCCCTCCCTATAATTCCAACGGTAGCAGCAACGGCAACGACGTTATGAACGCATATCATATTACCCACGGCTCCACCTACAACCTGCTCCGCAAGAATGATAGTGCGAGGGATATGAAGGATGGTCGCAGTTTCAAACTGAAAGCCGGAAAACATTATGTCCGATACCGTATTACTGCCTGCCATGTAGGCTCCCAGAACTCCGACAAATGGAGCAACAAGAGAGTAAGCCTTACCTGTTATGCTCGCTATTCCCTTAGCCATCATTATGAGCATGGAATCTATATGAGCAGGGTTGTTCCCAGAAAGGATCATGACCTGAGATAAAGATATCGCAAAGCCAAGCGCAACCGCAACGGGAACCATTTTGGAAGAGGTTATTCCCCATGCTTTTCTTATCTGTTCACCTTTCATCTTGAAGAAAAGGTGACTCAACAAGACTATCACCACGAAATAAAGCCCTGGGTTATTCGCCACCTTCATCACAAAGCTTGTATTCGTACCAAGAATATGACTCCACTTTATAACCCAGTTTTTCGTAACGAGAGCCTTAAGGAAGGGAACCGTTCTCGTTAAAACGAGCGTAAGGGCTATGAGAATGTAAGGAAGAAACGCGGTAAATGTCCCAAATTTGGGCTTAATCTTAGCTTCTTCTTTAACGAGCTCCCTGTGGACCTCATCTTCTTCTTTAAACTCATATGGCTTAGAGAAGCTGAACTTCCCAGATTTAAGAAGCCACGTAAATATACCGAGTCCTACCAGAGAACCAAGAAGTGAAGGAAGCTCAGACCCTATGAAAATGGCTATAAGCACATAAGGAACCGTGAAAACCAAGCCAGCCATAAGGGCTTGGGGAATAGCCTCTCTGAAATCCTTCTTCGTCCCTTTAGTCCACTTAATCAGGTAGTAAAGAGCAAGCAGGGGAAGGAACGTTCCTATAATGGCGTGGATTATACCAGTCCATCCCCCTACCATTCTGTTCACCCAATAGGTATAATCCAAGCCTGCAGCAGATAGCGCCTGTTGAACGCTGGGCACGTTTAGCGTCCAGCCAACACCACCCCAAACCGGTATACCAACGCATCCAAATGAAACGGGTGTAGAGTCATAAATCAAAACGAGTGGAGCAGCAACCATAGCTGGAAAACCTATCCCTACAAGAAGAGGGCCTACTATGGCACCCGGTGTACCGAAGCCGGCAGCTCCCTCAAAGAAAGTAACGAGCAACCATCCCAAGCTTGCTTGAACTCTTCTATCCCTACTTAAACCCATTATAGCGTTGGTAACCATCGATATCGCTCCACTTTCAAGCATATCGTAGTAGAGAAGAACTGCTCCAAATACTATAAGAAGTATCTTCAAGGCAGTTAGCATACCCTTAATCGTAGCACTGGCTATCCATACGCCCGGCATCTTCCAGAAAACCGCAGCTAAAACTATCGCCACGAACCAACCTATCGGCATAGCCTTGGCAGCAGGCATATCGTAAACCACCATGAGGATCAGAACCACGAGTATCGGTACGAACGCTATAAGAGCACCCTCAGCCAAACCCAACCTTGATTACCCCCTTTCTGCTTTATATGGGTTTAAAACAGCTTGCCCGGATTCATTATGTTATTGGGATCCCATAACTTCTTAAGCTGTTTCATAAGCTCAACTTCTTTCTTCTTGGTCTCTCCAAGAACGTGCTTCTTCACGAAACCTATTCCGTGCTCTCCGCTCGCAGCTCCACCGAGCTCAGCCGCTTTTAAAGCGATCTTATCGAGAATTTCCTCTGACATATATCTCCAATCTTCAGGTTTCACGTCTGCTGGCTTCATAGGAGCGGGGTGAAGGTTTCCATCCGCAGCGTGAGCAGCAACCGGAACCTTAACTCCATAATCCTTGGATATCTTCTCTATGAAAGCCATCATTTCAGGTATCTCAGATGTCGGAACGACCACATCTCCAGTCGGAACATAAGGATCTACCGCTTTTATTCCCTCAAGCCAGTTTCTCCTGACCTTCCAGATTATCTCGGATGTGCTTCTATTATCCGCTATAAAAACATCAAGAGCTCCGTTAGCAAGAGTAGCCTTACCAACTTTCTCGTATATTTCCTCAAGCTGACCTTTAGTTCTGCCCTCAAACTGCACTATCAGATAGGCTTCTGCTTCGTCTTGGAAGGGAAGCGTCGTATTGTTATACTTAACACCAAGTTGAACGGAAACCTTATCTATAAACTCAACCGCCGTTGGCAGCTCCTTGCTCTCGGTTATGACTATCGGCACGTTTCTTATGGCATCTTCCACAGTTTTAAAAGGCATAAGCATATCTACGGTCTTCCCAGGCAGGGGAATCAAGTTCACGAAAATTTTGGTAAATATGGCAAGCGTTCCCTCAGAACCAACGAGCAGTTTCACGAAGTTATAACCGCTCGAATCTTTCCTCCTTTTACCACCAAATTGCACTATTTCTCCATTAGGCAAGACCGCTTCTATCCCGAGGACATGATGTCCCGTATTTCCATACTTTATAACTTTACTCCCCCCAGCGTTCGTCGCGACATTACCACCTATGAAGCTTGTCTCTACGCTCATGGGATACCCGGCATAGTAAAGCCCTTCCTCGGCAACGCGCTTACAGAGATCATTCGTAACGACACCTGGTTCCACAACCGCAACGAGATTTTTCTTATCTATCTCTATAAGCGAGTTCATTCTCTCGAGGGAAATAACTATGCCACCGTAGATTGGAACACATCCACCCGCGAGACCGCTTCCCGCCCCTCTCGGCGTTATCGGAATCTTCTCCTCATTGGCCAACTTAACTATCCTTGAGATCTGCTCGGCATTTTCGGGCTTAACTACAACATCCGGCATATGTGCATAATACTCTCCGCCCGCTTCATCTGCGGAATAGCTTTCAAGGGCTTCCTTATCCTCATATATGACCGCCTTCTCACCGACTATTCTCCTTAGCTCCTTTACAAATGACGGCGTGACCTTTCCAAACTCATCAGCCATCTTTCTTACCCTCCTTGCGTTCCTTTATCTTCTCTATAAGCAAAGGAACTATCTCAAAGAGATCCCCAACTATGCCGAAATCTGAAACCTTGAATATGTTCGCTTCCGGATCCGTGTTAATTGCAACCACGGTCTCAGATGAGGTCATCCCCGCAAGATGCTGGACAGCTCCCGAGATCCCTATAGCCATGTATAGCCTCGGGCTTACGGTTTTTCCGCTTAACCCAACTTGGTGAGAGTAAGAAATCCATCCCATATCGACTGCCTGTCTTGAAGCTCCTACTGCTCCTTCAAGAAGGCGAGCAAGCTCGTAAAGCATTTTGAAGTTTTTCTCCCCCTTAAGTCCCTTTCCTCCCGCCACGACTACGTCTGCTTCCTGCAGAGGAGCTTCCGTCGTTTCATCCTTGATGAACTTCAAAAACCTTACCTTAGATCTATAGAGCTCCTCCGGATACTCTTTAATGATTATTTCTCCCTTCCTCGATGTATCTTTGGGAAGAGGTCTTTTAGATCTCGGGCGGACGGTAGCCATCTGAGGCCTGTGATTCGGGGTTTTTATAGTTGCCATCACGTTTCCACCTATCGCGGGCCTCGTTTGAAGCAAAAGACGGGTATCGGGTTCTACATCAAGTCCCGTGCAATCGGCAGTTAATCCCGTCTCTATTCTCGCTGCTAATATCGGCATGACGGTTCTTCCAAGAGTGGTAGCTGAAGCTATAAAGATCTCAGGTTTATATTCCTCAAGGAGGCGCTCAAGCACACGAGAGTAAACATCCGGCGTGAAACGCTCGAGCAAAGGATGATTAACAGCATAAACTTTATCAGCTCCTCTATATATGAGCTCCTCTAACCTATCCTTAATTCCATACCCTATAATCACACTCGAGAGCTCTACACCGAGCTTATCAGCAAGGGCTCTCCCCCAGTTTAAAAGCTCAAACGATATGGAGCTTATCTCCCCATCCCTACACTCGCCCAGGGTCCACACTCCGCGAAACTCGCTCAAATTCCCTTTCATAGCAGGTCCCTCCTAAAGTATCTCTTTTTCCTCAAGAAAGCTTATAAGCTCCTCTACCGCTTTCTCTGGATCTTTTCCGTCAACTATCTTCCCGCTTCTTGAGAGCTTGGGATAGAAAATCCTGACAACCCTCGTCGGTGAACCATCAAGTCCTATTCTCCCTCTGTCAAGGTTTAAATCTTCCGCAGTTAAAATAGGTATTTCTGCCTCCTTCGCTCTAAGCTTTCCAGCAAGATTCGGTATTCTTGGCTCATTTATCTCCTTAACCACGCTTATTAAAACTGGAAGATCCGTTTCCACTACCTCGTGTCCTCCTTCAATCGCTCTTTGAACTCTTATGTAGCCATTCCCTATCTCCTCTATCTTGCTTACGTAGGTTAATGCTATGAGATCAAGCTGAGAGGCAACGCTTGGGCCTACCTGGCCGGTTTCTCCATCGGTTGCCCTCTCACCGGTGAAAATTATGTCGAAACCACCGAGATACTCTATAGCCTTAGCGAGAGCATAAGCGGTAGCCAAGGTATCCGAACCAGCGAGAAGCCTATCAGAAAGCAGATACCCCCTATCGCATCCCATAGATATAGCATCTTTAATCGCTTCTATAGCCATGCGGGGGCCCATAGATATCACCGTAATATCAGCTTCTCCATTCAATCGCTCTTTAACTCTCACGGCTTCCTCAACCGCATACATATCAAGAGGATTAAGCTCTGCTTCCATTTCGCTTCTTATCATCGTTCCCGTTTTCTCATCCATCTTTACCTTATCGGTCGCGGGAACCTGCTTGACCAAAACACAGATCCTCAAGTTAACACCTCCCCGCCTCTAAGATCTTCTCAAGAACGGTATCAACATGCCTTCTCATGACCTCTTCAGCCTTCCTTGGATCCCCCTGCTTAACGAGCTCGACTATCTCTATATGATCTTGAAATGATGTCTCCATAACTCCCGGTATATAAAGGGATTTCAGCCTGTAAGCATCTATGTAGGAGACCATGCCATCGAGAACCTTTAGAAGCCTTTCATTCCCAGAAAACAACCATATAAGCCTGTGAAATTCAGCATCCGCATCCGAGTAAGCTATTATATTTTTTCTCTCTATAGCACATCTCATCTCCTCTATTTTCCCTTCAAGCTCCTTTACCTCTTCCTCCTCCCTGCTCTTTATAAAGAGCCTCACCGCAAGTCCCTCGAGAACGCTCCGAATCTGGAAAACCTCCTCGATATCCTCGATAGATATCTCAGCAACAAAAGCTCCCTGATTGGGAACAAGCTTCACGAAACCCTCCACAGAAAGTCTATGAATTGCCTCTCTCACTGGGGTTCTACTGACACCAAGCTGACGAGCAAGCTTAGTCTCAACGAGCCTGCTTCCCTGAGGGAGATCACCGTTTAAAATTGCCTCTTTAAGCACTTTATAAACCTTCTGCGTCAAAAGCTCATATCCGTCAATCTTTCTTAAGGAAATAGGGCTTCACCTCTTGTAGATTGTATACAGTATATTTCATATTGTATTATAACCGTTTTAAATATCCTCGTCAAGATCCTGGTTGACAAAAATAAGCTCATCCTCCAGCATATTAGGAGAAAGGAGGCGAGCTAAAATGAGGGGTATCGTGCTACTTCTAACACTCTTCTTCATGGGAACGGGAGCGATCAAGGGAAGCGAAGAGCTCATCAGAATAACCATCGTTTACGATAACGAGCTGTGCAGCGAAAGCGACGGATTGATCAGAGATTGGGGGTTCTCCTGCCTGATCAAGTATAATAGGAAAAATATTCTCTTCGATACTGGAGGAAATGGAAAAATCTTGCTTGAGAACATGAAACTTCTTAACATAGATCCGAGATCGGTGAGCGCGGTCTTTCTCTCCCACGCGCATGGAGACCATACTGGAGGACTCGCAAGCTTTCTCAGAGAAAATCATAATGTCAGCGTATATATCCCAAAAGCGTTTCCTGATAGGATAAAGAAGGAAATCACGCACCTGGGAGCAAATCTCCTTCAAATAGGAAGAGATCCTCAGCAAATAGGTGAAGGAGTCTACTCAACAGGTGAGCTTGGAGAGTGGATAAAGGAACAATCCTTGATACTTGATACTCCCCGAGGCTCTATAGTGATAACCGGATGTGCGCACCCTGGCATAGTAAAAATAGCGGAGAGAGCAATGAAAATAACGGGGAAGAAAATTCTTCTCCTTATAGGAGGGTTTCACCTCTGTGGAATAAGAAAAAGTGAAATAACCCACATAGCTCTCCACCTTAAGAAACTCGGTGTAATCAACGTTGCTCCGACCCACTGCTCAGGCGAGAAAGCTCGCTTGATATTTAAAGAAATATTTGGTAAAAACTATATTCCAGCGGGGTTAGGAATAACTATAAGGGGTGACAAGCTTTGAAAAAGAGGAAGTGCAAGATGTGTGGGAAGGAAGCGATTTTTTTCTTTAGATCCCACAGGATTGCTTTATGCGAAGACTGTGCTAAAAGGTTCGTGGAAAGGCGGGTTGAAAGAACCATAAAATCATATAAGCTTCTTAAAAAAGACGATAGAATCCTAATTGCCGTATCCGGGGGAAAAGACAGCTTAGCGCTGTGGCAGATTTTGGAAAATCTTGGCTATCAAGCGGATGGAATGTTTATAGATCTAGGAATACCCTATTTTTCCACAGTATCAATGGAAAAAAGCAAGTTACTGGCAGAGAAGCTGTCCCGAAAGCTATTCATAGTTAAGATAGAGGATTTTTTTAACATGAATCTTATAGAACTCGCTCGAAAGGAGAAAAGAGAACCATGTGCCTTCTGTGGCATGATCAAGAGATATATAATGAACAAGACAGCATTAGACCATGGCTATAATGTTATAGCAACCGGTCATCATCTCGACGATGAATGCTCCGTGCTTTTAGGAAACGTTTTAAACTGGCAGATAGAGTACCTTAGAAGGCAAGGTCCCATCCTGAACGAAAGGGAGGGGTTCGTCAGAAAGGTAAAGCCATTAGCCCTATGTAGTGAAGAAGAGATAAAAGGTTATGTTGAAGTTTCAAAAATAGATCACGTTTTGGGTGGATGCCCTCTGTCTAAAGGAGCCACATCTCATTTCTATAAAGATATAATGAACCAAATAGAGAGAAAAATGCCAGGAGCAAAACTCAGATTTTACAAGGAATTTCTCAAAAACAAGAAAAGGCTTTTTGGAGAGGAAGTTCCACCTCAGCTTAAGCCATGCGAGAGATGCGGTTATCCCACCACCGCAGGGATATGCACCTTCTGCAGGCTCAGAGAAAAGGTTAAAAATAAGGGAGGCGTTTAAGATTAAACGCCTCCCTTAAAAACCATTACCATCCTTTAAGAAACCTCGTTACATCATCTGGAACTTTACCATCGCGAACATCGCGCATCGCTTCCTCTATTATACTTACGCCACGCTCAAGCTCCTCTTCTCTAATAACAAGCGGAGGTGCAATCCTTAAAACGTTACCCCCTTTGCCAAAAGTAACGAGTATTAGACCCTTTTCCCAAGCTCTCCAGCATATCTTAAGAGCGGTTTCTCTATCAGCTTCTTTCGTCTCCCTGTCTTTCACGATATCAATACCTATGAGAAAACCTACTCCTCTAACATCTCCTATAAAATCAAAGTCGTTCTTTAAACTCTCAAACTCATCGATAAGGCGTTTCCCTAAGCTGCTCGTCCTACCAAGCAGTTTTTCTTCCCCCACGACCTCAATGGTTGCCATAGCGGAGCTTGCGCTGACCGCATGACCAAGATGAGTAAAAACGAAAAGCGGAGGAGGAACGCTTTCCATTATCTCCTCTTTACCCACGGCAGCAGATATGGGCATGCCGCCACCGAGAGCCTTCGCGGTTGAAATTATATCCGGGACAACGCCGAAATGCTCAATCCCCCACCATTTACCCGTCCTGCCTATCCCGGTTTGAACCTCCTCATCGATAAGAACGATCCCATATTTGTCGCAAAGCTTTCTCAATCCTTTAAAAAATTCAACCGGAGGTATTACAACACCAGCATCGCCTTGCATGGGTTCTATAATAATCGCTGCCACGTCCCCAGAAAGCCTCTCGATTTCACGCTTAACGTTCTCAAGTGCCCTATCGCTCAAAGCTTGGGGATCCTTATAGCCATCTATTCCCCAGCTATTTCTATAAGGATCAGGGTACTCCAGAAAGCTTATCTCAGATATTGGATAAACTTTATTTCTCACTTCCGGTTTTAATATACCGGTTGCGGAAAGAGCCCCATATGTCATACCATGATAAGAATCCAGAAAAGATATAACATGTTTTTTCCCGGTATAAGCCCGCGCAGACTTAATAGCGGAATCAACGCTATCCGAACCAGAAAAACCAAAGGTTACCTTTTTCCTAAAATCTCCAGGAGTAATTTCCACCAGCGCTTTCGCAAGTTTCACAGGAGCCTCGTGATAGAGATAAACGATAGTATAGTTAAGTACTTTATCGATTTGCTTTTTTATCGCGTCAACGACCTTAGGGTGCCTGTGCCCGACATTATAAACACAAGCGCTGGTTAGAAAATCGATATACTCATTTCCATCTAAGTCCCATACCTTAGCTCCCTCCGCCCTCTCAACGCAGAGAGGATAATACTTTAAGGAAGCAGCAGATGCAATATAAGCGCTATCCTCCTTAGCAAGCTCCAAGCTTTTTCCTATATTCCTGGACACATACCTTTCAATATCAGCCCATCTCATTCTCACACAGCCCTCCCCTTAAGAAGGATCCTCATCAAGATAACACAGATCTTAAAGTATTGTCAAGCTTCGTAGCAAAAGATAAGGAAATTTTAGAAGAAACCGCACGAAACAAAAACGAATTTGACACATCAAATTCTTAGAGATAAAATCTCCTAATAAGAAGATTACTGCAGGAGGTGGGAGCTATATGAAGAAACGATATTTCGTGAGTCTGATGTTGGTCATATTCACCGTTATCGCCGTGGGCGCGGTAGCCTCCGCTAAAATCAATATCAAGCTTGCTCACGTGGTGAATACCCAAGACGCTTTTCACATCTGTGCTGTGAAATTCAAGGAGCTCGTCGAGAAGGAAACCAACGGGGAGGTAACCATAACGATCTATCCAAACGCACAGCTTGGAGACGAGAGAACGCTCCTTGAGAGGATGAAAATGGGCGTAGTAGACGCCGGCGTTATAACCACAGGGCCTATAATCAACTTCGTGCCAAGGTTCGGAGTCATAGACCTCCCATTTTTATTCAGAGGACCAGAGCATGCATATAAGGTTCTGGACGGTCCCATAGGAAAGAGCCTGCTTAAAGACATGGAAAAGCAGGGATGGAAGGGTCTTGCCTTCGCAGAAAGAGGATTTCGCAATCTTACAAATAGCAAAAGACCCGTTTACAAACCCGCAGATGTTAAGGGGCTCAAGATAAGGGTCATGCAGAACCCTGTATACGTGGATACCTTTAAAGCCCTTGGGGCTAACGCGGTTCCCATGGCCTGGACCGAGGTCTTGACTGCACTGCAGCAGGGCACCGTGGATGGTCAGGAAAATCCATTAAACGTCATTTATGCATTTAAGCTATATGAAGTTCAGAAATATCTCGCCATGACGAGACATGCTTATGCGCCAGCTGTCATAATGATGAGCTTAAAGACATGGAAAAGGCTTCCTGAAAAGCATAGAAAGGTCATTCAGGAAGCTGCACAGAAAGCCGCTGAATACGAGAGAAACTATGACAACAGTAAGGAAACTGAATGGTTAGCCTTCGTCAAGAAAAAGGGAATGGTAGTTACCTATCCGGATATAGAAGCCTTCAGAAAAGCGGTAAAACCGGTTTACGATAAATACGCGCCTAAGTTCGGAGTTAAGCTCGTCGAGGCTATAATAAACACCAAATAAAAATTTTAGAAAATGAGCAGAAAAATGGATAACGGGGCTGGGGGAAAAATCCACCGCCCCGTTATCATGCTTTTAAGTGATAGGGTAAATAAGATTTGTGAGATCGTTCTTTTCATCTTTATCTTTGCTATGATAATTACAACAACGATGCAAGTAATTTTCAGGTTTTTCTTTCAAGCCCTCTCCTGGTCCGAAGAAATCACGCGATTTCTACTCGTTTGGTCATCCCTAATAGGAGCGGCAATAGCGTTTAAGCGCGGATCCCACATAGCGGTTACATTCGTGATAGAAAGATTCCCTCCCGCTCTTCGAAAGCTGGCGGTGGTGATAACACATATATTGGGGGTCATATTTTTCTTCATCGTTCTCTGGTACGGCATAGAGCTGATGATCGAGGAGTCAACGCAGACTTCACCGGCGCTTAACATTCCCATGCCTTACATATACTCCATCTATCCAATTATGGGAGCCGTAATCATACTCCACCTTGCATCCGGACTTATGGAAGCCTTCGGGAAGGAGAGTGAATAAAATGGGATGGCTTCTTTTCGGCACGTTTTTCCTTCTCATGCTCCTGGGAGCCCCTATTGCCCTTGCGATAGGTATTGCTGCACTCCTTATCTTCATAATTAGCGACATACCCTTGCAAATGGTTCCACAAACACTATTTGAGGGAAATGACTCTTTCGCACTTGTCGCAGTCCCATTCTTTATTCTTGCTGGAGATATACTCGCTAAAGGGGGAATATCAGAGAGAATTATCGCTTTTGCTGAAGCAACCCTTGGGAAGATAAGAGGAGGCCTCGCTATAGTATCCATAGTCGCATCTATGTTCATAGCAGCTATATCTGGTTCAGGTGCGGCAACTACCGCTGCGGTTGGTTCTGCTCTCCTCCCAGAGCTTAAGAAAAAAGGATATGATATAGATTTCTCCTCCGCACTCATTGCTTCATCCGGAACAATAGGGGTCGTAATTCCCCCAAGCGTTCCAATGGTATTATATGGCGTCATAGCAGGAGAATCGGTATCAAAGCTTTTTATGGGCGGATTTATTCCCGGAGCTCTGATGGGATTAGCCTTGGTTGGACTGGCAATATATGTAGCAAGGAAACGAAACTATCCTCCCGGAACCTCACTACCTGGAAGGGAAGTATTAAGCAGATTTCTGTCCTCCCTCTGGGGGTTAATGACTCCCGTTATAATTTTGGGAGGCATATTTTCAGGTGTATTCACTCCCTCCGAGGCAGCCGCAATAGCGGTAGATTATAGCCTAATAGTCGCGTTCTTTATTTATAAGGGATTAACCCTAAAAAAAATCTTTAAGATAGTTGTAAATGCGGGAGTGACCTCATCGCTCGTCATGTTCATAATAGCCACCGCAAAATTATTCGGCTGGGGACTCGCTTTCTACCAAGTTCCAGAAAAGATAGCTAAAGCTCTTCTCTCAACAGTGGGAAATGAACCTCTTTTAATCTATCTCGTTATAGACATCATCATCTTGCTCGCAGGAATGTTCATGGAAACAGCTTCCGCTCTTATAATACTAACCCCCATATTTCTCCCAACCATCCTCAAGCTTAATGGCAATCTCATTCATTTTGGACTAATGGTCGTTATAGGCTTAGCCATAGGAATGGCAACGCCTCCGGTAGCAATAAACATATACGTAGCAAGCGCAATAACGGGACTAACGCTTGAGCAGATAAGCAAATCGATCTTACCAATGGTGCTGGCGCTAATTGGCGTTTTAATCCTTATAACCTATTTCCCGTCTCTCACGCTCCTGCTGCCCAGGATATTTCTTGGAGCCGGTTAAACCTGTTAAGATAAATTAAGGGGAAGGGACCTATTATCCCTTCCCTTTTTTTCAAAGTTGCGAACTTTCTATAATCATCCCACAATGTAACTTATGAAATCCCTCTTTAAAGGCATCGGCAAAAAGGCACTCCGCTTTAAATCCGGTGCAATGGCCCGTGTAAACGGAGCTTAAGCCAAGCTCCTTCAAAGTAGCCATGGTTTTCCTTATTCTCTCCTCCGAAGCCTCTATAAGATGAAACCCCCCGATAACCGCGGAAAGATCTTTGACACCAGTTATGTCCATAGCTTTCTTAAGCATGCTCACTATGCCAGGATGAGAACATCCGCTTATAAGGAGTAGCTTTGAATTATCAACGATGGCTAAACCGATCTCATCTTCAACGCTGTCTTTAAGAAGTTTTCCGCTCTCAATTTTATAAAGCGATATCGTAGGATACCTTTCAAAATCAAGTTTTTCCTCGTCCCTTATCTCCCCCGTTGTGAAAACTCCCTTCGCTATTTCAATCGGATCCTCAGACAATACCCACACTCCTCCCAGTTTCTCTACTTCTTCCCTCAAACGAGGATGAATTCCCACATAGAAAAAACCTCCCTCAAGGGCAAAACTCATTTTAAAGATCTTCGGATGAGCAAATATCGGGATCTCTTTTCCTATACGTCTTACAAGTTCATGAATCCCTCCCGTGTGATCGAGGTGACTATGAGACAGGACTATCATGTCTATACTCTTAGGATCTATTCCAAGCTTATCCATGTTAAATAAGATAGGCTCGGCATAAGTCGCGGTGTCAAAGAGAATCCTCTCCCCGTCTTTTTCTATTAAAAAAGATATCCCATGTTGAGCCCAAAATGGACTGTTATATCCCACATAATCTTCCGCGAGAACGTATATCTTAAACATATAAGAATCCTCCCTCACTCAAGATATCTTCCCCTGGGCCATTCAGAAACAAGCTTCTTCACCTCTTCCTTATTCTTGCTAAAACCTACAAAGTAAACGATAGTCCCTATAAGAAGCCATATACCGAAGTAAGCTAAAGCCTTTGGCCCTTGAAGGATCAGGAAATAAACCGATATACCTAAGCCCAGCACAGGAAAAATTATCTTCCATCCGTCAAGCTTAAAGAAGTTCCCCTTTTCATACATTTCAGGAAATCTCTTGGGCAGGAAAAACACGCAAAGGTGAAAGGCTATCCACTCAAGCAGAAATGAGGCAACCACTATCTCAGCAACAAGCTGAATAGTTCCCGTAATTATAAGAAAGATAGCTATGATATCGCCAACTATAAGAGCAACGTGAGGAATGCCATATTTGTTTATTTTATAAAAACCGGGCAATAGCTTATCTCTCGATAGAGAAAAGGCAACTCTCGCTGCTGTCGCTTGCTCCCCGTTATGAGATGTTAAGATAGCCGCCCACGCAACGAGAACGATAAAAGCCACGCCAAAGGATCCCATAAAAGTAGATGCGGCAGTGGCGTAAGGAGCCTTGGAAGCCGCAAACTTACCCCACGGGAGAACCCCAACGCAAACCAAGCTCGAGGACACATACAGAACTATAGGGATCAATACACCAAGCAAAACAGCTTTAGGCAAAATCGATGGATCTCTGACTTCCTCACCGATATCTGTAGCCACGGTTATACCCGCATAGGCGAATATCAAAAGAGAAGCTGCTTTAAGAACCCCACTGAACCCCATAGGAGATCCCATTCTAAGGTAAGCCAACTTCATATGAGGAAGTCCAAGAAACGTAAAGATCAATATGCCCAGAACCAAGAATATAAAAAGAATATTTTGAACAACCGCGACCAACTTGATACCCAAGTAGTTTATAACGAGAAAAGCAAGCGTAAGCACAACAGCTCCAGCGATAACAGACATGTTAAAGCTAACGCCGGGCAAAGCATTAAGATAGTTTATGAACGCCTTGGCGGTAATAGCGATAGGACCTATAATCGCAAGCCACATTGACCAACCAGTTAGAAATCCAAAAAGAGGATGGATGATTCTCGATGGATATACATAGCTTCCTCCCTCAACGGGGTAGAACGAAGAAAGCGATGCCGTCGTGAGTCCAATCAATATAATGGGAACAGCGCCTATAAGATAAGCAAGCCAGACCAAAGATCCTGAAAACTTAGCAGCGATCCCCGTAACTATAAAAAGCCCCGCTCCTATAACGATGCCCGCAACTATCGAAGTGGTGTCTAAGAGTCCCAGCTCACTTCTCAATCTCCCCTTACTCATCTCCTCTTTCCCCCTCCCTAAAATGTTTTGAAATAGCTTGCTTGAAATATATCATAGCTGAGAATTAGTGTCAACAAAGCTGTGCAAAGATGCAATAGCTAAGGATTAAGAAGCACCGCTCCTTTATTAGCCGAAGAAACCAGTTTTGAATACCTCGCCAGATAACCGGTCTTATACTTTGGAGGAGGTGGAGTCCATTCCGCAAGCCTTCTTTTTATCTCCTCTTCTGAAACTCGGAGGATCAGCTTTCTATTCGGTATATCAATTTCTATCTCATCTCCCTCCTTCACTACAGCTATAGGTCCTCCCCTCTGAGCCTCAGGAGAAACATGGCCTATGACCGCTCCCCTGCTTCCTCCGGAAAATCTTCCATCGGTTATAAGAGCCACGCTTCCGTCAAGCCCCATACCTGCAATAGCAGATGTGGGAGCAAGCATCTCTCTCATTCCTGGACCTCCAGCAGGCCCCTCATACCTTATCACAACAACATCTCCCTCGCGTATTTTCCCAGCATAGATAGCTTCTATAGCTTCTTCCTCTGAATTAAAAACGCGAGCCTCACCAACATGATGGAGCATCTCTTTTTTAACCGCAGCTTCCTTAACTACAGCGCCATCGGGAGCAAGATTTCCCCAAAGTATGGTAAGACCACCTCTCTCGCTATAGGGATCCTCAACGCTCCTTATAACCTCTCTATCAAGAACGCGAGCGTCCTTAATTACCTCACCGAGGCTAACCCCCATAACCGTCATAGCATCAAGCTTAAGCAAGTTAAGCTTAGAGAGCTCCTTCAACACGGCAGGAATTCCTCCCGCCCTATTCAAATCTTCTATATGCTGCCTGCTTGCTGGACTGATTTTGCACAGGGTTGGAGTTTTCCCTGAAAGCTCATCAAACTTGGTGAGTGGAAGATCCACACCAGCCTCATAGGCTATAGCGGGAAGGTGCAGGACCGTGTTAGTTGAACCTCCCAGAGCAAGATCAAGAACTATCGCGTTATGAAAGGCCTCCTCAGTCATTATATCCCTCGCCTTAATTCCTCGCTTGACAAGCTCAACGACTTTTATCCCCGCCTTAAACGCTATTCTTTTCCTAATACCGTCATATCCCGCAGGAACTGTCCCGTTTCCGGGAATAGCCATTCCGAGAGCTTCAGAAAGGCAATTCATCGTATTCGCGGTAAACATTCCCGCGCATGAGCCACAGCCTGGGCAGGCAACCATAGAAAGCTTTTCAAGATCTTCCTCAGAAATTTCTCCTTTCTTAAGCTTGCCTATCCACTCAAAAACGGTTATGAGATCAACAGCTTCCCCATCGTACAGAGGAGACAGCATCGGACCACCACTGACTATAACCGCGGGGAGGTTAAGCCGAGCAGCTGCCATAAGCATACCGGGAATTATCTTGTCGCAGTTAGTAATGAGAACCAGACCATCAAGCTGATACGCGTTAGCCATCGTCTCTATGGAATCCGCTATGAGCTCTCTTGAAGGAAGTGGATACTTCATTCCCTCATGTCCCATAGCTATGCCATCACATATGCCTATAACGGGAAACTCCATAGGAGTTCCACCCGCGTGCATTACTCCTCTTTTAGCAGCATAAGATATAAAATCGAGATGAACATGCCCGGGGATCATTTCATTAGCAGCATTCACCACTCCAATTAGAGGTTTTTTTAACTCTTCCGGTGAGTAACCCATAGCATAAAATAGAGATCTGTGAGGTGCCCTTTCAACTCCTTCCGCTACTCTTCTGCTTCTTAGCATAAGCTTCTTCACCTCCTCAAAGTTAAACACGAAAGAATTATAACTCTCTTGCGGGAGGATAACAAGGATAATGCTATAATATAATTACTTCCGCCTATTGAAAGGAGGGAAAGCCATGAAACTCAGCAGCAAAGTAGTCATCGGATTCACGGTAGTAATAGGTATAATGTTAATTTTAACCCTTTATTGCTTAAATACCATTTCAACAATGCAAGCTCAAGCAACCAAAATAAGAGAAATGGACACTCCTCTACTTATTGAAAGCGAGCGGTTTAAAACAGATATAGCAAGAATAAGCAGATATTTCTCCGCTCGCTTTCACGCTGAGTTAAAGAAATTTAATCTTGAGAGAGCGCTCGAGGAAGCGCGGAACCGTTTAAACAAGATCCTCAGCATAGCGGAAAAAATGAAAGACCAGCAGGATATAGCAAAGGTAAACGAGCTTAAAAACGACTTTAACGCTTATATATCTCTTTCTTCAGACATAGCATCCGCCTTAAACAAGGGCGCTTCCCTCGAAAGCCTGAGAACTAAGCTTGAAAATCTCGCTCAAAAGAGGGAGATCCTTGAGGACAGAGCTAATCAGCTCGCATACTCAGCGCAAAGTAGATTAGATAAGCTTAATTTGATAGCGAAAAGCTATGCCATCGATATGAAGAGAATTTCTATAGTACTGCTTATAGTAGGAATAGCAATAGCTATTGGAATATCAGCATACCTATCCCTGCGCCTTAAGAAAACCCTATCCCATCTGCTTGAAGGAGCTGAAAGACTAACTAAAGGAGACTTAGCTTTCAAAATGCCTCAGCCTAAGGGAAACGATGAGATATCACAATTAATTAAGGCTTATAACATGATAGTAGACTCGTTCAAGAAATCCTTAATAGAAATTCGAGAAAAAGCATTAACCATAGACGATGAAGTCGAAAAGGTAAAGAGAGCATCGGAAAGCTCAACGCAGAAGCTTATCGAGATAACAGAGAGAATAAAGACTATTTCTGAAAAGATGGAAGACAACACCGCAAATGTCGAAAATATAAATGCAAGCATCGAAGAGGTTACCGCATCTACCACCGAGGTTGCTAAACAAGCTGAAACGATAGCTCATGAAGCCAACAATATTACAACATTCGCTCAAGAAGGCGGGAAGAAAGTGGAAGAAGCTATCTCAAAGCTTAAAGATATATCAACAAGCGTTAAGAGCATCGAACAAATAGCACTGACCCTTGTCGACATAGGAAAATCCATAGAGACATTTGCAGGAACCATCTCAAACATAGCCGATCAAACTAACCTCCTCGCATTAAACGCGGCAATAGAAGCAGCCCGCGCTGGAGAAGCTGGAAGGGGTTTCGCCGTCGTCGCTGAGGAGATAAGAAAGCTCGCTGAGGAATCAAACAAGGCTGCACAGGAAATAGAGAAGCTAACCCAGAGCATAAGATACGAAACACAAAAGGTCGTTGGAGAAATAAAAAGCACAATAGAAGAAGTGGCAAGAAGCTCCTCCATAGCAGATGAAGCGTCGATAAAGCTTAACCAGATAATAGAAAGTATCGCAACTATAAGCGAGAAGATAGAAACAGTTGCGGGATCTACCGAAGAGCAGAGCGCTGCGCTACATGAGATAGCGAAAGCGATAGACTCGATAGCGAACAACACTCTTAGGGTATCTGGAGAGATAGAGGAGATAAACGAAGCGGTGGAAACAAATACGGCCTCCTTTGAGGAAATTACAGCAAGCTTAGAAGAGCTTGCCAGAATCGCTGAACGACTCAGAGAGATAGTATCGCAGTTTAAGATGGAGGATAAAGCTAAGGAAACCGCAATAAAAGAGGTAAAAGAGGAATGAAAGAGGCAAAAGTCGTAGAGAGAGCTCTCTCTCTCGCAAGCGATCTTAAGAATAAGGCTCCAAAGCTTTTCGGGATAGCAAGCGGAGTAGAGGGGCTCGATGAGCTCTTCTACTCCGTTGAACTTAAAAATGGAAAGATCGTGAGGAAACCGCTTGGAGGTTATCCCTATAGAGCTGTTATAAATCTGACCGGCATGCCCGATACCGGTAAATCACTTATGGCGGAGCAATTCGCGGTAAAGCAAGCATCCTTGGGGTATCCCGTTTGCTTTGTAACGGTAGAAAGCCCTGCACCGTTTCTAATGCAGGGGCTAAAGATAAGATCAAACGCAATGGGTATAAAATGGGAAGAGGTAGAAAACAAGATAGCAATTATAGATGCAGCTACATATTCTATTCTTAGAGAAGACCTCCCAAGCTTGCTTAAAACTATAGAAAAAGCTATCGAAGAGTATGAGATAAAATCCGTAATAGTAGACTCTATAACTGGCTTATACGAAGCAAAAGAAATAATGGCAAGATCAATAGTAAGGAAGGTCTTCAATTTCTTAAAAAGATTTGGCCAAACAGGTCTACTGATAAGCCAGAAAAGAAGCAGTCATGAAGCTGAGTCCGCCGAAGCAGCCGGCGGATATGCGGTTAGCCACATTTGCGATGTTAGCATGGTAACAGCGAAAAAGGTTATTCAGACTCAAAGAGATGAAAAGATATTCAAAAAGACACCTGGAACGCTGGTAAGAACCTTCAGAATAGATGGGTCAAGAATGTGCGGACATGATACTGATACTCATCTGCTTGAAATAACAGAAACGGGTCTCGCTAAGATAGGCCCAAAGATTGCAGAAATCGAGTAGGGAGTGAGAAAAACATGGTAGAGATACTAAAGCCCAAAGAGGAAGATTATGACAATTTGGCTCTTGAAACGTTTGCCATGGTAATAAAGGAGCTCGGAGGTCCCAAGAAAATGATCCAATATAGGCAACTAACCTGGCTTCCAAGCTTGATGGAAGCATGCTATGCCATAGTCCTTAGCGAAAAGGGCAAGAAAACCGCAGATGAGATAGCAAAAATTCTCGGTATAACTAAGGAAACCGTAAGACGAATCCTTTCAGCTGATCCAGAAGCAGTTAAGAAGAAAATAGAGGGCGAAGAGCGAGATATAAGTGTGCACACCGCGGGAGGGCTGGCAAAGCTCGCTTGGGGAAAAATCAAGAAATCCTAACGCTTATAAGTTTCAGGCAAAAAGATTAAAAGTATGGCGTAAAGCTCAAGTCTACCTGCAGCCATGCAAAAGCTCAAAATCCACTTAGCAAAAGAAGTGTGAAAGGCATAGTTTTCAGCAGGACCTACTTTCCCCAAACCAGGGCCTATATTTCCAAGGGTAGCAGCAACAGAAGCTATTGAGGTTACTATATCCTCGCCTAAAGCAGTTATAATCAAGGAAGCAACGACGAATATAACCATGTAAATCATAAAGAAGTTTACTACGGAGCTTATCACGCTTTGAGAAAGGCTTCTACCATTAAGCTTGATCGATATCACAGCTCTGGATGAATCAACCTATAAAGTTCCCTTTTAAATACTTTAAGAAGTACCATTATCCTAACATGCTTTATCGCTCCACCAGTTGAACCAGCACATCCACCTATAAACATTAAAACCAGAAGAAAATACCTGGCAAACGGATGCCACCAAGAGTAGTCAGCAGTAACATACCCAGTAGTAGTTAGTATGGATATCACCTGGAAAGACGCATACCTTAACGACGAGAAGATGGTTTTATAGTTCCCGCTTATATACAAGCAAACCGTAACGAGGAGTATACCTATAAGGATGAAGCCAGCATAGAACTTAAACTCGTCATCCTTAAAGAAGCACTTCCAATCCCCTTTAAGAGCACGATAATGAAGAGAAAAATTAGCTCCGGCTATAAACATGAATACCATTATCACAACCTCAAAATAAAGGTTATGATATTGACCAATGCTTTTGTTCAACGGGGAAAATCCTCCCGTTGCAACCGTTCCGAAGGTATGGCAGAGGGATTCATAAAAGCTCATTCCACCCATATAAAGCAAAATGGTTTCTGCCGCAGAAACGAGGAAATAAACTCCCCACAAAAGCTTAGCGGTTTCTCTCATCCTGGGCTTTAGCTTTTCGGGAACGGGACCTGGAACCTCAGCCTTGAATAGCTGCATTCCTCCTACCCCAAGAGCAGGAAGAATAGCAAGCGAGAGGACTATTATCCCCATACCACCAAGCCAGTGCGTAAAATCTCTCCAGAATAGTAATCCCTTAGGAACAGCCTCTATATCTGTTAGGACGCTCGCTCCCGTAGTGGTAAACCCGGACATTGCCTCAAAGAAGCAATCAACATACTTAGGAAAGACTCCTCCAAAATAATAGGGAAGCCCTCCAAGCGCCGCAGCTCCAAGCCATCCAAAAGCAACTATGCCAAACCCTTCCTTAGGAGTAAACTCCACTCCCTTCTCTCCAAGAAGAGCGAGAAGGGCTCCCAGAGCGATAGAGAAAGCCATAGCCTCGAGCAGGGGAAAAGGATCCTCTTTAAAGTAAAGTGCCCATCCAAGCGAAAAGACCATCGATATGCCCAGAAAGATAAAAAGCCACCCTAATGGATATATAACAGCCCTTAAGCGCAAAGCTAAGATGCGCTCCTTTCAGTGAACCAGCTTTGAGCCTCCTTTAAAGCATCACCAACGAGAAAGACCACAGCCTCATCTCCCTCACGGAGTGTGGTATCGCCCCGGGGTATTATAACCTTATCGTCTCGGACTATAGCGCCTACCAAAAAGCCCTTAGGAAGCGGGAGATCACTGAGTTTACCCTCGGTTATCTTTGCCCCTCTGCCCACCTTAAAGTCAACGACACGAGCATCAGCTCCTTCGATCAGAGCCATAGAGATGACCTCCTCACGCCATACATACTTGAGTATGGTGCTTGCGGTAGCCAAGCGGGGATTAACTATGGCATCTATTTTTTCAAGATAATCAACGAGCTTAACGTAATCTGGCTTTCTAACCAGAGCGATTCCTTTCTTAGCACCTTGACTTTTAGCAAGCAGAACCGAGAGAAGATTAATCTCATCATTCTGGGTTAGTGAAGCGAAACCATCCACTTCAGAAACCCCTTCCCTACTAAGTAGGGAAAGATCTGTTCCATCTCCCTGTATGATCCAGCTTGATGAGAGGCTATCAGCAAGTTCATTACACCTCTCGAGGTTCTTGCTTATAACCTTAACATTGGGAACCCCTGATTCCTCGAGCTTCTTTGCGACCCAGTATGTAACCCCCCCTCCTCCAATCAGCATGACCTTCCTGAGCTTTTCCCTCTTAGCGCCAAGATAATTAGCGAGCTTAAGGAGATCTTCTCTCTTCCCCACAGCGAAGACCTTATCACCGGGTTTTATAACATCCTCACCATGAGGTATGAGAATATCCCTATCGCGCAATATGCTAACGATTAGAAACGATCCTTCTATCTCACGAGATAGCTCTATCAAACTTTTATCTATAGCGGGAGCGGTTTCCACGACTTTAAGGCCATAGACCACAACTCTACCCGAGGCGAACTCCATAACCTGAGTCGCAAGAGGGATTTGAAGAAGGTGAAAGATTTCAGAAGCCACAACCTTCTGTGGATTTATTAGCAGATCTATCCCTATTTTTTGGGCCACTATTCCAGCTGGCTCATCATACTCGAGAGTTTGAACCCTCGCCATAACCTTCCTAACGCCAAACTGCTTAGCTATTAAACATGCAACGATATTAGTCTCATCACTATTCGTAACCGCTATCAGAATATCTGCCTCTCTGACACCTGCCTCTTCCAAAACCGATATATGGGATCCACTTCCCTCAACCAGGAGAACATCAAGTCTCTCACGGATAGAAAAAATTTTCCTCTCATCTCTCTCTATAAGAACGACATCGTGCCCCTCCGAGGAAAGAACCTTAGCTAAATTAAAACCAACCTCACCCGCTCCTACGATAATAACCCTCATTTCTTAAGCCTCTCCCTCATCAGCACGCTTTACAATTTGAGCAAGTCTCACACCCACAGTCTCAACGAGCATAGGATCCTTACCCTCCACCATTATTCTAATCAAAGGCTCCGTTCCGGAAGGCCTCAAGACTATCCTAAGACTCTTTCTCCAGCTCTCTGAAATCCTCTGAAGCTCCTCCTTCACGAGCATTGAGGAGCATACCTTTCCCTTATCTCTGACCTTAACATTCCATACCCTTTGAGGATATCTCGGAAAACTATCTATATAGTGCTCCAAAGATTCTCCAAAGCTCAAAACCTTAAGAGCAGTAACTAACCCATCTCCCGTGTAAACTTCAGGTCTAAATATAACATGACCTGAAGGTTCCCCTCCTATTGGCAGATCTCTCTTTTTCATTTCCTCATAAACCCATCTATCCCCAACGGGAACCCTAATGAAGCCTATTTTCATCGAAGCCAAGACCTCTTCCAATCCGAGGTTGCTCATAACCGTTCCAACAACGGCTTTTGGTCTGAGCTTAGAAGCAGATAAATACAATATTACGTCCCCATCGGCAATATTACCCCGTGAATCCGATATTAAAACCCTATCGCCATCGCCATCGAATGAAAAACCAATGTAAGCTTCTTCCCTAATAACAGCCGAAACGAGCTCACCGGGAGATGTAGCTCCCACACCTGCATTTATATTTATACCATCCGGTTCACATCCAACCTTTATAACACTCGCACCAAGTTCTTCAAAGATCAATGGCGCTATCTCATATAGAGCGCCATTAGCAGCGTCCACTACCACCTTAAGTCCTTCCAAACTTATTCCCTCCGCTATTTTTCTAAGAAACGGAATATAGTATTCCTTAGGATCAATCCTATCAAGCTTACCCAGGTAAAATCCCGTGGGCAAGCTGCGTCTTTCACCGAGAACTTCTTCTATATGGCTTTCTGCATCGGGGGTGAGCTTCTCCCCCAGGAAATTAAAGAATTTAACCCCGTTATATTCATAAGGGTTATGTGAAGCCGAAACCACTGCGCCACCATCAACTTTAAGCTCCCTAACAAGAAGAGAAACCCCTGGAGTCGAAATGACTCCAGCTTCTACAACGTTACACCCAGCAGAGAGAAGTCCCGATACTAAAGCAGATACGAGAGCAAAACCGCTTAATCTCGTATCCCTGCCCACAACGACGACTGGGCGTTCCTTACTTTCCTTGAGGAAAAATCCAAAAGCCTCCCCCAGCCTGAGCACCATTTCCGGTTTCATATTGCCCGTGTTAGCTATATCCCTAACGCCATCAGTTCCGAAAAGCCCTCCCATTTACTTCCCCTCCTTGACCGTGAAAACTTTAACGCTTGTTGGTTTAACGGAAACTATCTCTACACCGGGAGGCAGGGAAATCTCCACGGGAAGCAGAGCTTCCTTCCTCTGGAGATTCGAAACATCAACTGAGACAAATATATCTTTAGCTTTGAGAGCTCTTATCTTAGTATACTTCCCTTTAACCCTAACCTTAACTTGACGAGGAGAAACCCTCCATTTCAAGAAAACGCTGCTTCCAACGACCTTAACTGGTACTAAATACTCTCTCTCTATGATCCTCTCCCTAAGCTCCACTATGACCTTAACCCTCGAATTCTCCAAAAACTTAAGACTTTTATCAGGAGAAGAAAGCCTAACCTCAAAGGTAGACGTGCCTTCAAGTGCAGAAATATCTATGGGGGGAGTAGAAACCTCGTTTATCCTTTCGAGAACCGAGGAGGGCCCCATTATGGTTATGTGCGAGGGGATAACCTCGATAGAACCTATCTCATAGGCTTTTTTAGGCTTCCCCTCAATATTAACCTTTATCCTTACTATCTTCGTGGGCCATCCAGGCTTTAAAGAAACGAGAACCTTCACCCGCGATGGTAGAACTGAAAGCTCAGCGAGCTCACCCTCCGAAAGCCCCGCAAGCCTCACTTTGGAAAAGGTCTCAAAGCTCTCTGATGCTCCACTAAGGTCAACGGTTATGAAAGCGTATGAAACCTTATCGATCAGATCCTTGGGACCCCTTAAAAGAACGCTTTTCGGTATTATCTTTAGCTCATCGAGAAGAAAACCTTCCTCTGGACTTCCTATAGTTGAAGCCCTTACTGGGATCTCTTTCTCAACCAGCTTCCTTATGGAAACGACTATATAGGGTGGTTTTATCCTAACAACCTGAACGCCCGATGGAACGAGGGTTTGAACCTGAAGTCTATAAACTCCAGGCTTCAAGCCACTAAGATCAACGAAGGTTTCTACATCCCTGGGAGTTATCTCACCTATAAGATTCTTACTACCCTTAAGACTAACCTCAACGCTATTAACCTCATGCTCAATAAGAACTTTCTCAGGTGGATTTTTTATCTTTACGGGCACCTCGAGAATTCTCTCAACAGCGCGGGATCCCCCAAGCCATACTGCATAATACCAGAACGCTATGGAAAGAAACAAAGATATAATTGCCATAACTATCCTGCTTTCGAATATTCTCTCAAGGCTACCCAATCTTCTCCCCCCTAAACCAGGTTAAAAAACTCTTCCAAAAACCTTCGCTCCTTTTGGCAAAATAATATCTCTCAAGGATCCTTCTTATGGCTTCATCGCTCAGGTTCCTAACGAGGCGTCCATTCACTGCCAAAGATACCTCTCCTCTCTCCTCTGAAATCACTATAACCCACGCATCAGTGAGTTCCGTAACTCCTATAGCAGCCCTATGGCGCGTTCCTAATCGCCTATCCAAAACTCTATCAGAAAGGGGAAGAAAACAACTTGCAGCTATTACCCTGTCTCCCTTTATTATAACCGCACCATCATGTAAAGGACTTTTTGGATTAAAGATCGAGAGGATAAGCTCAGCCGAAAGCTCCGCATCTATCTTCACGCCTCTTTCCCATATGTCCTTTAGACTGCTTCTGCGTTCAAATACAAGTATCGCTCCTATCTTACTCTCTTTAAGGGATATAATAGCGACGAAAAGCTCGCTTACAGAATGCACTCCTCTTTCAGAAAAACCGCTTCGGCTACCCCAGAACCCCCCACCAAGCTCCTCAAGAGCCCTCCTAAGCTCAGGTTGAAAGATAATCGGAATTACTATAAACGACAAGCTTATCACTTTTTCAAGCAGATAGCTTATAGCGTGAAGTCCAAGGGCTTTCGCTATACCGTTCAGGAGAAATATAAAAAGCAATCCCTTAACGAGCTGAAAAGCCCTCGTTCCTCTCAAGAAAAGTAAAACTCTATATATCAGATAGGCTATAATCAATATGTCAACTACATCCTGCCATCTAAGAAACATCGCCTCTATCCCTTCCCCCAAGCTTCTCAACAGCTTCTAAGGCCTCAGCATCTTCCGGGAAAACTTTTAATACCTTCCTCCACTCCAACAGTGCCTCCTCAATCATTCCTCTTTTCATATATCCCCTCGCAAGAAGTCTGTGAGCCTCAACATGTTCCGGCCTAAACTTCGGTTCAGATATCGCTGAGGAAGTTCTGGATAGCTTACTTAAAGCCTCGAGGGATTCCTTATCGCCGGGTTTAAGCTCGAGAACGTTTTTCCAGCACGCTTCAGCATCCCCAAATCTGCCCTGCCTCTGATAGAGCTTTGCAAGCTGTTTCAGAAGATCAACATTTTGAGGATCTTTATGGGAAAGATCCTCGAGTATCGCAACCGCTCTACCGGCATTTCCCGTTCTTATATAAGAAAGTGATAGTAAAAGCAAAAACTCTTTATCCTCAAACCCCTCCTTCAAAGCCTCCTCTAAGGTGGACACCGCCTTGCTGAAGCGTTCGATGAAAATATAGCTTTTACTCAAGAGGTAATATAGCTCTCTCGTTTTATATCCCATTTCCCTCGCTCTCTCAAGGCTTTCCCCTGCCTCCCTATATTCTTCCTTTCTATAATGGTATTTGCCAATCAAAAAGTAAAGCTCTCCCGTCTCGAAACCAAGCTTTTTAGCCTTATTAGCTTCCTCAAGAACCATATCCCAAGCGTTCTCTTCAGCATAGGCTTTAGCCATTCTGAGATGTAGATCTCCTCTCTCAGGGAGAAATTCAACTGCTTTTCTCCACGCCATCAAAGCTTTTACCCAAAGCCCCTTACCAGCATAGGCATCTCCTAAAAAGACATATGCATCTACATCCTGAGGATTAAGCCTTATAACTTCCTTCCAAGACTCCACGGCACGGGAATAATACCCTTTATCAAGATAGAGTAAGCCAAGATTAACCCGTGCACCAAGATGATCGGGATTTATTCTGATCGCTTCCTCAAGCTTCTCTATCGCTTCATCTATAAGTCCCTGCTTTAGAAGCACCACCGCGAGATCGTTATAAGCATCTGAATTGCGCGGGCTGATCTCTATAACTCTTCTATAACAAGATATGGCCTCTTCAGTATTTCCCATCTCGTCATAAAGATAGCCAAGATTCCACCAAGCTCTATCAAAATCAGGCTTAAGCTCAACTGCCTTTTTAAGCTCTCGCATTGCCTCAGTTCTTCTGTTAAGAGCTATCAGTATCTCTCCCAAAAGATTCCTCGCTTCCACGAAATATGGATCCACGAAGACTGCCTTCTCCGCTTCCTTTTTAGCTTCCTCAATATTACCAAGCTTTAAAAGCACAAGCCCCATCTTATACCTATACTCGCTGTTTTGCGGCTCGAGTCTGACAAGCTTCCTCCCCACCGAAGCCGCTTTAGCCCAATCCCCCGCATTAAGGGCTTCCTGAAACTCACGCTTAAGCTCTTCGGTTCCCTCCGCCACGCTCTTTCCCCTCCGAAAGAATAGACTCCAAAATTCGAGCTTCCCAAGGCGTTAGATATAGCCTCCTCCCCTTGTGCCCCCACCAGAGCTCGAAAACCTCCATTCCTTTCCTCTTATCCTGATATCTCTCCACTCTCGTAAGCTCTGAGAAGGGAAGAAACTCCGTGAGCTTGATGAAAGCAAAATACCTTTTTATAACAAGCATGCCCTTTTCCCCTATCTCGAATTCCGTCCAGCTACCACTAACCAAAAGAAAAAGAACACCAACTATTACTGCAAGAGGGCTTGCTATACGCAAGCCCTCTACTATTCCCATGGCACCGATGAGAGCCATGGCTATAGCCACCACGCGGTTATACCGGCGTGGTGGCTTAACCTTAAGATATGGTGAGCTCCTCATCAGGTTTAAAGTCAACCCCAAGCGTCTTAAAGTCCGTGGGTTTACCGATAAGCCTAACTATAACGAAGAGCACAAGCCATATAATAAGAAGGCTGAGTCCGGGATTCCAGCCATAACCAGCAGGAATGTATCCAAATACGGCAGCGACAACCGCCGCTGTAACAGCGTAAGGTATCTGAGTATTAACGTGATCCATGTGATCACACGCTGAAGCCATGGAGGACATTATCGTCGTATCTGAAATCGGTGAGCAGTGATCTCCGAAAACCGCACCGGTGAAGACCGCGCCTATCGTGGCTATCATCGGGGCATGAAGAGCGTGAGCGAGTGGTATGGCAAGGGGCATAAGAATACCGGAAGTTCCCCATGAAGTTCCAGTAGCGAACGAAACGAAAACGGCAACTATGAACACTACAAGGGGGACATAATGAGGTGAAAGTATATTCTTGGTAACCCCTATGATATAATCAGCGGTTTTCATATCATCACAAACGCCCTTTATAGCCCATGCAAGCGTTAATATCATCATGGCAATAACCAAGCTTTTTGCACCATCAACCCAGGCTTCAAAAGCCTCAGAAAGCGTAAGAATACGTTGGAACAATACTAGAAGTATGGCAACAGCAGATGACGCAAATGAAGCCCATATCAGGACTATGGATGAATCAGCATCCCCTATAGCCTCTCGTATACCCGCGAGAGTGAAGGGCTTTTCCGGACCTCCGCCGTTATACCACAACCCAACGAATGTCACAATTATCATGGTAAGAATCGGTATCCAAGCGTTCATAGCTCTTAAAGGCTTGCCTTCAGGAATGGTAAGCTTAGTTAACTCAGAAGAAGCCAAAGGTCTTGCCCCATCTCTCAAAACCTTACCCGTGGTTCTCGCTCTAACCTCAGCATGATACATAGGCCCATAGTCCCTCAGAAGCAGAGCGATGATAAGTACGAGAACTACTGCAGCCAAGGAGTAAAATCTGTAAGGAATGCTCTGCAAGAAAACGAGATAAATGTTCTGCTTAATATGAAGCTTCTCAAACGCCTTCTGAATTAAGCCCATCTCGTATCCTATCCATGTGGATATTATCGCCCAGCTTGCAACCGGCGCTGCAGTTGAATCAACTATGTAAGAAAGCTTCTCTCTGGAAACTCTCAAGCTATCCGTAAGGGGCCTCATGGTGTTACCGACGATAAGAGTATTGGCATAATCATCAAAGAATATAATGAGACCCAACAACCAGGAGAAAAACTGCGCTCCCCTCGGAGTCTTTGCCCTCTTAGCCAGCCCCCTCGCTATAGCCAGTGAGCCACCGCTTCTGCTTACCACTCCCACCATTCCTGCGAGAGCCATTGAGAAAATTATAACCGCCATATCCCAAGTATCTCCATCTTTGGGAACCAGCGCCCTCAGAACGTAGTGATCGAAAACGGATAGGAATCCGCTCCAAGGATTCCAATGAGCCAAGATCGTCGCGCCTACCCATATCCCCATAAAGAGGGAAAACAGGACTTCCCTCGTTAGAAAACAGAGAACGATGGCGAGGATCGGTGGCACGAGGGACAAGGCACCAAAAGCATGCCCTTCCATACGCTAACACCCCCTATGCTTTTAAGAAGTTAAGCCCCTGATATCCTCAGGGGCTTATAAAAGCCTTCTTAACATATGGAGATGAGGAAGCAAGCATCATCGCTCCGTAACCTAACCCAAATGGAACTATGTCTCCCACCTTAAGCGGGGAAACAGCATCAGTTACGTCAAGAATAGTATGATCGCTTGATCCCCCTAAAACCTCCACTCCGTCTATCAGGGGAAAGAGCATGTTCACCATAACGTCATGCTTACCGAGGGCTACTATAGCTCGCTTCCGTAACCCCTTATCCACAAACTCGGGCTTTCTCCCAAAACCATCCACTCCTCTTTTCCCTATAGGAACGGAAGGTTTTACCTTTAGCTCTATTATCTCCGCCTTGAGAACAAAGGTATCCTGACGCAAATACGGTATTACTCTCCCTCTTGATGTATCCTTACCGAGGAGAATAGCCTCACCTATTCTCAGCTGATTAACTCCATCCGGAATTTCATTATCCTCAACAAGAGGAAGTGTTACCGATCCTCCCATCGAAACCACGGGAATATCAAAACCTGTGTATTCTCTCGCGAAGCGAGCATAATCCACGAGAGCACTTGCAACTTCTGGCGTCGGGATTACTCCACCAAAGCACCCCAAGTTGGTACCTAACCCCCATAGCTCTATATACTTAAGATCTCTAATAGTATCCAGATAGGAAATAAGATTTGAGGGCCATATCCCCTCCCTCAAATCACCCATATCTACCATTAATATTATCCTATATCTCTTTCCAGTCTTCTCAGCTTCCCAATTTATAGCCTTTATAGTGCTTATTTCGCTTACCAAGCATATATCTGCAAGTTCGACCAGCTCTTTGATCTCCGAAAGCATGGGAATCCTTATCAGCATGATGGGACATTTTATCCCCGCGTTCCTCAGCTTTCTTACATTATCAATTCTCGCATCAGCGAGGATCCTAACACCACCATCAAGCATAGCCTTAGCTACTTCGGGAAAGGCGGTACATCCCTTAACTACACCAACTACATCTATTCCACGTCTGCCACATAAATCTATCAGCTTTTCAGCATTTTCCCTAATCCTCTCAAGGTATATTTCCAAGAGTGGATACATCTTCAAACCACTAAAGCTAATATCGCCTTATGAGCGTGCAACCTGTTTTCCGCCTCATCAAATACGACAGAATGTGGCCCATCTATAACGTCATCAGTTATTTCCTCACCTCTGTGAGCCGGCAAGCAGTGCATCACTATAACATCGTCTTTAGCGAGAGAGAGAAGGTTCGAATCCACCTTGTAAGGCTCAAATATCTCTAATCTCTTTTCTCTCTCCGCTTCTTGCCCCATGCTTGTCCATACATCTGTGTATATTACATCCGCTCCTCTAACTCCCTCTTTAGGATCTTTTACCACCTCTATCTTAGAACCGCTTCTTCTGGCAAATTCTTTCGCTTTTTCAAGAACCTCACTATCAGGATGATACCCCTCAGGAGCACATATCGTTATATCCATTCCCACTATCGTAGCTCCATATAAAAGAGAGTGAGCCATATTATTGGCTCCATCCCCAACGAAGACAAGCTTTACCCCCTCAAACTTGCCCTTCTTTTCCCATATAGTCAGAAGATCCGCTAAGACCTGCGTTGGATGATACTTATCTGAAAGCCCATTTATCACCGGAACAGAGGAATATTTTGCCAGCTCCTCAACCGTGGAATGAGCATACACTCTCGCCATAATACAGTCAACATATCTCGATAAAACCCTTGCGGTATCCGCTATCGTTTCTCCTCTTCCGAGCTGAAGATCATTTCTGCTCAAATAAAGCGCATGGCCTCCAAGCTGAACCATGGCAACCTCAAAGGAAACCCTCGTCCTCGTTGAAGGCTTCTCAAATATCATCCCCAAGGATTTTCCCTTAAGCAAAGGCGGGAACTCTCCTCTTTTAGCCTTGAGCTTAAGATCCTTAGCCGTTTCAAGAAGGGTCTCAAGCTCTTCTCTCGTGAAATCCGCAAGCGTAAGGAAATGCCTTCCTTTAAGATCACAAACCATTTTCATCAGTCCCCCTTTCACGCCCCATATTTCTTTAACCTCAAGGCGTTAGCCAAAACCAGCGCCATAAGATCCACGCCATATATAATGCCCAAGCTTCCCTTAAGACATTCTCTTTCTCCGAACGAAGCTATCCTGCTTGGTCTAACGTACGGAGACCAGAGAAGAACGGGTACCGGATGCCAGCTGTGAGACTTAAGCAAGGAGGGGGTAGAATGATCTCCGGTTATAACGAGAACATCCGGCTTAGCTTCAAGCAAGATCGGGAGTGCCCTATCGACCTTCTCTATCACCTCTACCTTCTTCTCAAAGTTCCCATCTTCCCCGTAAGAGTCGCTTTTCTTTATATGTATGTAGAAGAAATCATATTTTTCTCTATTTTCTTTAACCACCTCAAAAGCGTGCTCCGGATCGGGCCCCGATTCCAAAGGCTCCATACCAACGAGCTGAGCCACTCCTCTGTACATAGGATAGTGAGCGATAGCAACGCACTTCAAGCCATAAAGCTCCTCCATCGTGGGTATATCAGGCGGAAGTGAAAATCCCCGAAGAAGAACGGTATTAGCCGGCTCTTCTCCCTTTAAAACCTCGGTAGCCATTTCTATAAACTTGTTAACAACGTTTTGAGCCCTCTCTGCTTCCGGCGAGAGAGCTTTAGCCTTCTGAGGAGGCAAGCCATTCTTCTGTGGGTCTGCATCAGTAAGCTTGTCCGAGAGCCCCTTTCCCCTGAATACCGCAACAAATCTATGTTCCATACCTGGGTAAAGATAAACCGAAACGCCGTCTATTTCCTTTATCCCCTGAGAAAGCTTGGCTGTAAGCTTCCTGTTAAGCTCGGTAGGTATCCTACCTGCACGCCTGTCAACTATAACGCCATCTTTAAGCGTAGCGTAATTTCCCCTACAGGTTAAATCCCCCTTTTTCACATCTGCTCCAACTCCAAGAGCCTCAAGAATTCCTCTACCTATGTCGTATCTTATGGGATCATACCCGAATAGAGCGAGATGCCCTGCTCCGCTACCTGGCGTAATACCCGGCATAACCGGATAATGAAGTCCACAAGCAGACTTATAGGCAAGCTCATCCATATTTGGCGTTGAAGCTGCTTCAAGCTCCGTTTCATCTCTATTCATGGGAACGCCGCCAAGCCCATCTATCACGAGAAAGAATATCTTCGTTTCCATATCCCTTACAATCAGCTCTCTTAAAAGCTCCTCTCTCTTCAAGCTCGTCACCCCCAAAAGATATTTTTCAAGTTATCTTCTCTCCTCCTCCTGCTCTCTTTGAGCTTCCTCGATTATCCTCTTTGCTATATCGGGTGGAACTTCCTCATAGTGGGAAAACTTCATCCTAAAGGTGCCTCTGCCCGAAGTTATGGAACGCAGGGTTATGGCATATCTGGACATCTCCGCCATAGGTACAAGAGCCTTAACAACCTGAAGCCTCCCCTTAGCCTCTATTCCAAGAATCCTCCCCCTCCTGCTATTAAGGTCTCCCATAACATCTCCGAGATACTCCTCTGGAACGGTAACTTCAACCTCCATTATGGGCTCTAAAAGAACAGGATTAGCTTCCGCTATACCCTTCTTAAAGGAAAGAGAAGCCGCTATTTTAAAAGCCATTTCGGATGAGTCTACCTCGTGATACTTCCCATCGTATAGCGTAGCCTTAAAATCTACCGTTGGATAACCAGCTAAAACTCCCTTCTGCATTGCCTCACGGAGTCCCTTCTCAACCGCCGGGATGTATTGCTTTGGCACAACCCCTCCAACGATCCTATCAGCAAACTCAAAGCCGCTTCCTCTGGGCAAAGGCTCATACTCTATCCAAACCCAACCATACTGCCCACGTCCACCGCTTTGCTTCACATATTTACCCTCGGCTTTGGATCTTCCCTTTATAGTCTCCCTGTAGGGTATCTTTGGCATTCTTACATTCAAGTCAACATTATACCTGCTTTTCATTCTCTCTATAGCAACCTCAAGGTGAATATCACCCATACCCGCAATAATCGTATCTCCAGTCTCGGTATTCTTATAAGCCTTAAATGTAGGATCAGCTTCCATGAGCCTCTGAAGGGCATTGCTCAAGCGATCCTCATCCCCCTTCGTCTTTGGCTCTATAGCAAGCGAGTAAACCGGATCAGGGAACTCAACAGCCGGAAAGACAATAGGAGAATCTTTAGCACATAAAGTATCCCCAAAACCACTAACCTTTGGCTTGGCTATAACAACGATATCACCTGCAATTGCTTTATCAGCCTTGGTGAGAGATTTACCCATAGGATAGGATAAATTGCTCAACCTCTCCTCATCCCCCTTGGAAGAATTCAAAACGGTTGCATCTGCTGAAGCCTCCCCCGACCAAACTCTAAGATAGACGAGCTTCCCAACGTATGGATCCAATGCAACCTTAAAAGCCCAAGCGGAAAAGGGCTCGGAGATATCGGGCTTTCTTTCCAGTTCTTCACCGGTTTCGGGATGCTTACCTTTAACAGGGGGTCTGTCCGTAGGAGAAGGAAGGAGATCCACGATATAATCCATCAGCTGCTTTACGCCTATATTCTCAGAAGCTGATCCAGGCAAAACGGGAATGAGCTCCCCGCTTATAACCGCTTTTCTCATCGCTTTTATAATCTCATCGGGAGGTATTTCCTCACCGTTAAGATACCTTTCCATGAGTTCCTCATCCGTCTCCACTATCTTCTCTATGAGCTTTTCTCTCGCCTCTGCAA